>NZ_VKAC01000033.1 GCF_008041935.1 Quadrisphaera setariae | reverse complement strand
GAGTCCCACTGCGACTGGACGCCGGCTGCGGTGGGCTGGGCGAACACCGTGCGGTAGGCGGCGGTGACGACCTCACCGTCGGCCTTGGCCACGTGGGCCAGCAGGTTGCGCGCGAAGTGCACCCTGCATCTTTGCCAGCTCGCGCCGGACATCGAGCGCGTGATGGCCTTCTTCAGGCCCTCGTGGGCGTCGCTGATCACCAGCTGCACCCCGGCCAGCCCACGGCGCTTCAACCCCGTCAGGAACGCCTTCCAGAACGCCTCGTCCTCGCTGTCACCGACATCGACACCGAGGACCTCACGGTGCCCACCTGCAGTGACACCGGTGGCGATCACCACGGCTCTGCTGACGACGCGGTGACCGACGCGGGCCTTGCAGTAGGTGGCGTCCAAGAACACGTACGGGTAGGTGACCTCACCGAGTGGCCGGTCGCGGAAGGCAGCGACCTCGGCGTCCAGATCGGCGCAGATCCGGGAAACCTCGGATTTGCTGATGCCGCTGGCTACGCCCAGCGCAGCGACGAGGTCGTCGACCTTCCTGGTGGACACCCCGTGGACGTAGGCCTCGGCGACGACGGCGAACAGCGCCTGGTCGATGCGGCGGCGCCGCTCGAGCAGGCTCGGGTAGAAGGAGCCGGCGCGCAGCTTTGGCAGGCGAAGGTTCAGGTCCCCGGCGGTGGTGGCCAGGGTCTTGGGGCGGGTGCCGTTGCGGTGGGCCAGGCGGTCGGTGGTGCGCTCGTAGCGGTCGGCGCCGATGGCGTGGGCGGCTTCGGCGTCCACGAGCTGTTGGTAGGCGTGCTCAGCGATCCTGCGGATGCGGTCGGACTCGGTCGTGTCGTGTAGCTCGGCGAGCAGGGTCAGCAGGGCAGAGTGGTCATCGGTCATCGCGTGGTGTCCTTCGGTGAGTTCCCTAGGCAGGTCTCACTGACATCGCGCGGTGACCGTTCAACTTGATCGCTACGCCGTCGTCAACGAAGACGACCGCGTTGATCACCGGGAGCG
>NZ_VKAC01000032.1 GCF_008041935.1 Quadrisphaera setariae | reverse complement strand
TGACGCTGGCACCTGAAGGACGTCGGATGCTGCGGGTGGAGGCCCGCAACGCCGCCGTGCCCATCGAGCGAAAGCCCGAGTGGATCCGCACCACCGCCAAGACCGGCCCGGAGTACCAGGCCCTCCACGGACTGGTGAAGCGCGAAGGCCTGCACACCGTCTGCCAAGAAGCCGGCTGCCCCAACATCTTCGAGTGCTGGGAAGACAAGGAAGCCACCTTCCTCATCGGCGGTGACCAGTGCACCCGCCGCTGCGACTTCTGCCAGATCGACACCGGCAAGCCCGCCGCCTACGACGCCGACGAACCCCGCCGCGTCGCTGAGTCCGTGGCCTCCATGGGCCTGCGCTACGCCACCATCACCGGCGTCGCCCGCGACGACCTGGACGACGGCGGGGCCTGGCTGTACGCCGAGACCGTCCGCCGCATCCACGCCAACCCCACCGTCGATGGTGCCGGCACGGGCGTGGAGCTGCTCATCCCCGACTTCAACCGCGACCCCGACCAGCTCGCCGAGGTCTTCTCCTCCGCCCCGCAGGTGCTGGCCCACAACGTGGAGACCGTGCCGCGGGTGTTCAAGCGGATCCGCCCGGCCTTCACCTACGAACGCTCTCTGGGGGTCATCACCGATGCCCGCGCCGCGGGCCTGGTGACCAAGTCCAACCTCATCCTGGGGATGGGGGAGACCACCGAGGAGGTCATCACCGCACTGGGTGACCTTCACGAGGCGGGCTGCGACATCATCACCATCACCCAGTACCTGCGTCCCTCCCCGCGCCACCACCCGGTGGACCGGTGGGTCAAGCCCGAGGAGTTCGTGGCCCTGCAGGACGAAGCGGTCCGGATCGGGTTCACCGGAGTGCTGGCCGGTCCTCTGGTGCGCTCCTCCTACCGCGCGGGGCGGCTGTACGCGGCGGCGCTGGCCGCCCGCGGTGGGAGCCTGCCGGCACACCTGGCCCACCTGGGCGCCGCCTCAGCCGCCGGCCCCGCCCGCCAGGAGGCGTCCGC
>NZ_VKAC01000031.1 GCF_008041935.1 Quadrisphaera setariae | reverse complement strand
CCTCGCCGCTCGTGCTGAAGGGCCGCGGGCGGTAGGGCTGGCGGTCGCGCAGCATCGCGAACATGACGTCGATGCGACGGCGGGACAGGCAGATCAGGGCGGCGTTGTGGCGGCGTCCCTCGGCGCGCTTGCGGTCGTAGTAGGCCCGGCTGGCCGGGTCTGACAGTGCCGCGAAGGCGGACAGGAACAGCGCTGACTTCAACGCGTGGTGCCCGCGCTGGGAGTGGCTCTCGCCCTTGATCGAGGACCCCGATCTGCGGGTCACCGGCGCCAGCCCGGCGTAGGAGGCAAGGTGCGCGGCGCTGGCGAAGGCGCGCCCGTCCCCGACGATGGTGAGGATCTTGATGGCGGTCCTGACCCCGACCCCCGGCATCGAGGTCAGGACCAGATGATCTGAGCGGCAAGAGGGTGGGCCTCCAGGCGCGCTTCCAGATCTACGGCAAGCGCCGCGCGTTCGTCGCGCACTTCGCGCAGCTGGGCTGCGACGCCGACCACGACGCGGCCGAATGCTGTGGTGCCAGCGATGGTCACGCTCTGCTGGCCAAGTGAAGTGAGGATCTGCGCCGGCAGGGTGCTCGCCAGACGGGGTGAGCGAGCTCGCATGAGGTCAGCGATGCCGTCTTCGCCGAGCTCGAGCAGGGCCGCGGGTGTGCCGGCGGCGGCGAGCAGGTCGATGACGCCGCCGCGGTCAAAGTGCCTGGCCAGGAGCCGTTCCAGGGCGGGGTGGACGTGGGTGAGGGCGTCGCGCAGCCGGTTGGTCAGGCGGGTGGCTTGCTGGGCGAGGTCGTCGTCGTAGCCGGCAAGCACTCCCAGGTCGGCGAGGGTCTCGTCGTCGGTGCCGACCCGGCGCAGGGTGTGAGGGTGGGAGCGGGCGGCATCAGCGATGACGTAAGCATCACGGGCGTCGGTCTTGGCCTGGCCGGGTTGTAGGTCAGCAAGGCGCCGCATCGTCAGGCCGGGCAGGTAGGCGACCTCGATGCCCATGTCGCGGGCCACGGCGATGGCCAGGGCGCCGATGGCGGCGGGCTGGTCGACCACTGCTAGGACCCTGCCGAGGGCGGTCAGCTTGGTGAAGACGGCGCGCAGGGCAGCTTCCTCGTTGGCCAGGGCCTTGTCGTGGACCTTGCGTCCGGCGGCATCCAGGGCGCAGGCGTGATGGTCGGCTTTACCGACGTCCAAGCCGACGTAGACGTCGAAGTGGTGCTCGGATGGGTCCATCGCGTCCTCCTGGTCGCCGTCGACGCACACGCGGCAGGCCAGCC
>NZ_VKAC01000030.1 GCF_008041935.1 Quadrisphaera setariae | reverse complement strand
GATGCCCTCCGCACCACACCCCGCCCCCGTGCCCACCCCCGCGACCACCCGGCCTGCGGACTGCGCGCGCCACCGAGGCAGACGCCGCCGGCTGGGGGCCCTGGCCCTGCTCACCGCGGGGGCGACCCTGCTCGGGACGGGCGCCTTCGCCTCCTGGCAGGCCACCGCCAACGCCAGCACCGCCACCCTCAGGGCCGCCACCGCGGGCGCGACCGTGGTCGGTGCCTCCGGTGGCCAGCTCACCACCCCCGTGAGCAACCTCCTGCCCGGTGACTGGCTCTACCGCTACGTCGACGTCACCAACACCAGCAGCGTCACCGGCAGCTTCACCGGCACCGTCACCGCCAGCGGCCTGGGCAGCGGCCTGACCGTGCTGGTGGAGTCCTGCGCTGCCGGGTGGAACACCGCGGCCGCCACCTGCCCGGGGACGCCGACCACCATCGCCACCGGCCCCCTGAGCAGCCCCCTGAGCATCACCCACGGCACCCTGGCCCCCACCGCGGTGCAGCACGTGCGCTACAAGGTCACCGTCGACGCACTGGCCCCCTCCTCGCTGATGGGTCAGAGCGGGGCACTGGACCTGGCCGTCACCAGCAACCTGGTCGGCGGCTATGACCGCACCTCGGGCTGAGCGCACCCTGCGGCGGCGCCGCAGCACCCCTACCAGCACCCCGGCTCCGGCGCTGGCCGTGGCCGCGGTCAGCGCGGCAGCCGTGCTGGGCGGGGCGGCTCCAGCCGCTGCCGCCTGGCAGGCGCGCGCCAGCGCCACCAGCGCCAGCTGGGCGCTGGCCAGCGTGGGCAGCCGCCTGGACGCCCGCACCCCGGCCGGGGTCACCACCCCCCAGGCCGACCCGTACACCGCCTCCTCCGTGCTGGCCCTGGGCCCGACCCTGGTCGATGCGGTGAACACCTCCAGCGTGCCCGCCCGAGTCAGCGTCACCACCACCACCAGCGGGCTGGTGGGTCTGGTGGTCACCATCAAGGGCTGCGACGTGCCCTGGACAGCAGCGGGCACGTGCGCCGCCGGGGAGACCTCCGTCTCCACCGCACCGGTGGTGCTGGGCTCGACCAGCACCACCACCGTGAGCGCCCAGCTGCCCGCCGGGGCGCGCAGGCACCTGCAGCTGGGAACCTCCACCTCACTGGTCGCCGGCGCGTCGGTGGTCCTGCGCAGCAGCGCCACCCCCGTCGTGGTCCCGCGTGACAGGACGCTGGGATGAGCGCGCTGTCCTCCCGGATGCGGGTGCTGGGCCTGCTGGTGCTGTTCGTCGGCCTGGCGCTGACCGCCTGGGCGCAGCTCTCAGGGCTGCGGGCGGTGCCGGTGCTGTCGGGGTCGATGACGCCCTACGCCGCTCAGGGCGCCTTGGTGGTCACCGAGCCCGTGGCACCGCAGGCGGTGCAAACCGGTGACGTGGTGGCCTTCGTGCCCCCTGCCCCGTTCGCGCGCGGCAACCACCCCGTGATGCACCGGGTGGCAGCCCTGGAGCAGGTCCAGGGGGCGGCGGTGATGACCACCCGCGGGGACGCCAACCCCCAGCCCGACCCCTGGCGGATCGCGCTGGGCGGGGCTGACCTGGGTCGAGCGGTGCTGGTGGTGCCGTGGGCCGGCTGGGCGGTGATGGCCGGTCCCGCACC
>NZ_VKAC01000029.1 GCF_008041935.1 Quadrisphaera setariae | reverse complement strand
TTCCGCATCCCCCCAACATCCCCGCATCATCCGACAGCATCCCTGCCTCATCTCGACAGCATCCCCGCGTCCCCGCCGTGTCGTGAACAAGCCGGGGACGCACCGCGATGGACCCCAACCCCCTCACCCAGGTGATGAGCCGCGGGGAGGGCAGAACAACTCCCACCATGGCTGCTCCTAGAGCCTGTCCTGGCGATCTTCTCCGGGTGTAGTTCACCCTGGAGTGATGGTCCGACGCCATGAAGTCACCGACCAGGCCTGGGCAGCCATCGAACCCCTCATGCCCACCTCCGGACGGCGCAACGGACGCTGGAGAGACCACCGCCAAGTCCTGAACGCCATCGTCTGGAAGCTGACCACCGGCGCCCCCTGGCGCGACATCCCCGAACGCTACGGCCCCTGGAAGACCGCCCACGAACGCCTGCGCCGCTGGGAAGCCGACGGCACCTGGGACAAGATCTTCTCCCACGTGCAGACCCACAACGACGGCGAACCCGTCGAGCTGGTCGTCCACGTGGACTCCACCAGCATCCGCGCCCACCAGCACTCCGCCGGAGCGCGAAAAAAGGGGCGGACCCGGTGCCCTACTGGCGTGAAGGGCAGCGCACCTGCGCGGTCACGCCAGTACAAGGTGAGGCCCTCGGACGCTCCCGCGGCGGGCTGACCAGCAAGGTCCACCTCGCTGTGGACAACAAGGGACGGCCACTGTCCTTGACGATCACCGAGGGACAGGCCGGGGACAACCCCCAGCTGATGCCGCTGCTGGACGCCATCGCCCTCAAGACCGGCCGACCCGGTCGGCCCCGGACCCGCCCCGAGCACGTGGTGGCCGACAAGGCCTACTCCCACAAGTCCACCCGCCGTGAACTACGCCGACGTCGAGTGGCGCACACCATCCCAGAGAAGTCCGACCAGATTGCCTGGCGTCAGCGGCAGGGCAGTTGCGGTGGGCGTCCGCCGAACTTCGACCGTGAGAAGTACCGCGACCGCAACGTCGTGGAGCGCTGCTTCAATCGCCTCAAGCAGCGCCGGGCGCTGTCCACCCGCTACGCCAAGCGCGCCAGCCTCTACCGAGCCCTCGCGATCATCGCCTGCACCCTGATCTGGCTCAAGAAGTGATCGCCAGGACAGGCCCTAGACCGTGTCCCTGCTCTCCGGGAGACGTAGTTCGAAGCGCCGAAAGTGATCTGCAGCCGACGAGGCGTGCATCTGGGGAACAGCGAACCGTAAGTAAAGCGCTTGACGCTCTTCGACGCCTCGCGTGGTGGTGGCTGGGTGAGGATTGCTCGGCAGCTGATTCATGTCGGGTGTTGCTCCTGGGCCACGACCGCTGGATGTCGCGGGTGCGAGGGCAGGTCGTGGCGGCTGCTCGCGAGGACGTGGGCCTGGGGTGTCCAGGCAGTTGCTCTGCTCAGTGACGTTGGTGTCAGCGCCGGTCGAAGACGAGGCGGATGGCTGAGTGCGAGTGGTGGTGCTTGGCGATCCGCGGCTACCCCGCCGGCCTCTCCTGAGGCGTCAGCTCCGAGCGATCGTGAGAGGCGGAGCCTCGACCGGCGGCCACGGTGCGGTCAAACCGCTGATGCGTTCGCGGGACCGTGCCGGAGAGGAGACCGTCGACACGCAGAGGCGAGCTCTGAGCACACTCCCACCACAGCTGGGACGTGCATCTCAGGACGTCGTCGGTCCGTGCGCCACCCCGCTACGACGCCTCCGTCGGTGAGCCATGACTTCGCTTGAGACGGAACAGCCGCGGCGGTCGCTGCCGTTCCGCCTTCAAGGATCTCGGCGTAGGTCATCCAGGTGCGGTCATCGACGGCGGAGTGCACGTCCGAGGCTCCAACTGTCATCTACGGCCCAGAGTGAGGCCGATGCGGTTGGTGGCGGTCTGCGGCCCGCGCCGGGAGCGGCAGCGCAGCCACGGTCGCCTTGAGCACGTCAGAGACAGCATCCTCTCTGTTGCGCCAGGAACGCGGCTGAACCTGCCCCATCGTGAGCGGAGCGCGCGAGTAGAGCCGAGCCTGCGGCGTAGCTGGCGCGTCTATCCTGCGCAAGGCGCTCTGCGCATCGCTGGCGCGCTCGTGACGGCGTTGCACTGGAGCCGGAGGTGGGTCGTGACGACGGCCGTAGCGGTTCTCGTGCCGGCCCGCCTCGAGCGGCGGCTCGCAGGAGGACCTTGGCCTGTCAGGCACACGGGCGACGTGGTCCCAGCTCGTGGTCGTCAGACCACCGGCGGCGAGAGAACAACTGGGGGCCATGCCGACTGCATGACGGCAGCGCACCGCGATGCTGTGCTTCCTCTACCCGTAGACCTGCTGCTCGGTGAGCAGACGGACCGTCTGCAGGTCGACACCTGGGAAAGGTGGGCTGGGTGCTCACGGAGGCCGCAGCTGATGAACGCCCGGACCACGTGGCGAGCTCTCACCGACGTCCGAGGTGCTCCTCACGCCGTCGCCCCCGTCGTGGGCGCGGTACGGACAGCCGCGCCGGCGATCACCCTGACGAGCGTTGAGTGAGCCATCTCCGGCGGCGGGGTGGAAGGGACCCGTTCTGACCGCTGTACCGCTCACCTCACGACGTGTCCCGGCCTGCGGGTGTCGAGGCTGCCCAAGGCGGCGGCACCTGTGACGGGTTGAGACGCTTCCCGTGGCTCGGGCCCGCACGGTGCGGAGAAGTCTCGTGCAGCAGCGACGCAGCCACCAAGAGGTGGCCACCGGCCAACCCTGTGGTGACCCCCCTCGGTGTGGCCGACCTGGCAGACGCAGACGTCCCGAGGGGCACCCGTGGCGGTTCAGGGCATCGTCCCGACAGCGACCGACTGAAGCGCCGAACCCTCGACAAGGTCCTCGGACGCGCCTCAGCAGAGCGCCCGGGGCTGTGGGGGAGATGTCGGCCACATTCGGGTGGGTGTGGGGGGTGGGTGGGTGGGGTGGTGCGTCGGATTGGGGGGTTGGGGGGGATGGGTTGGGGGGTGGGGTGGTGCAGGTGTGTGGTGTTTGTGCTGGTCAGGGGGGCGATTTGGTGTTGGGGTGGGGCGGGGGTAATGTTTCATCTCGCTTCCGGACGGGAAAAGCGGCCGAGGGTCTTGACCCTGGCGCTGGACCTGGTTACTGT
>NZ_VKAC01000028.1 GCF_008041935.1 Quadrisphaera setariae | reverse complement strand
CAGCCCCACAGCCCCACAGCCCCACAGCCCCACAGCCCCACAGCCCCACAGCCCCACAGCCCCACAGCCCCACAGCCCCACAGCCCCACAGCCCCACAGCCCCACAGCCCCACAGCCCCACAGCCCCACAGAGAGCGTCCCGGCCTCGGTAGCCGTCCGCGTTCGGGGCCACACCTCCCGCGGGGGTGTCAGCCGCCGATGTGCGACCAGGTCGGCGATCACCGTGGTCGCGACCCGGGCTGTGGGTCGACGTTGAGATCCACCGGCGTGCTCACCGCCGGAAGGAGAGTCACATCGGCACGGGCGCCGCAGCGGTTGCCTTCGCGGTCAACGACCCGACGGGCCAGCTGCGCCCCACGCATCCAGCTCTGCTCGCGGGCATGGTCGACCAGCACAGCCAAGTCGCAGCGATGGAGGGTCCTTATGACCGGGGCCACGTGGGCAACGCGCATCCCCACAGCCGCGTAGTCCCGGCCTGAGAGGGGGTCTGCTGCACGAACAGGTGACAGTGGGTCTCAGGCGGCGAGTATCACCTGAGTGCTGTTCATGGTCTCGTACTCCACCGGCGTCAGACGACCAAGTCGGGCCTGGCGACGACGGCGGTGGTAGGTCCTCTCGATCCAGGTGATGATCGCCAACCGCAGATCCTGGCGAGTGACCCAACGGCGCCGGTCCAGCACGTTCTTCTGCAACAACGAGAAGAACGACTCCATCGCCGCGTTGTCCCCGGCCGAGGCGACCTGACCCATCGACCCGGCCAGGTCATGACGTCGCAGCTCGACCAAGAATTTCCTCGATCGAAATTGACTGCCTCGGTCCGAGTGGACGACGCACCCGGCCACCGCATCGGTGCCGCCGCGTCGTGCGACAGCGCTGCGCAGCGCATCCACGGCCAGCCGTGACTTCATCCGGTCGCTGATGGAGTAGCCCACGATCCGCCCCGAGTACACGTCCTTGATCGCGCACAGATAGAGCTTGCCTTCGCTGGTGGGGTGCTCGGTGATGTCGGTCAGCCACAGCCGGTTCGCCGCGGTGGCGGTGAAGTCGCGGCGCACCAGGTCCTCGTGGGCCGGCGGGCCGGGCCTCTTGCCGTTCGCCGAGCGCAACTTGGGCGAACGCTGACCACCAGCCGTTCTGCGCGCAGGTGCGCCACATCGTCCGGTCGCAGCCGACCAGGCCGGCGTGGCGCACCTCATCGCCCAGGAGGCGGTAGCCGTACTCGGGGTCGTCGCGGTGGGCCTCGAGCAGGGCGTTGGCCAGGTAGGCCTGGTCCACCTCGCGGGTGGTGATGGGGGCAGCGAGCCAGCGGTAGTAGGGCTGGCGGGCGAGCTTGAGGACCCGGCACGTCACCGCCACGGGGATCCCATGGTCGGCGAGCTCTTTCACGAGCGGGTAGAGCCTTTTCCCGGCAGGTGGGCCTGGGACAGGTAGGCCGTGGCCCGGCGCAGGACCTCGACTTCTTGTTCCAGGAGGCGGTTGCGGCGGCGCAGCTCGCGGACCTCAGCGGCTTGGTCGGCGGTCATGCCGGGTCGGTTGCCGTCCTCGACGTCGGCGGCGCGGATCCAGTTGCGCAGGCAGGACTCCGAGATGCCGAAGTCCTTGGCGACCTCGGCCAAGGTGGTGTCGCCGCGGCGGGCGACGGCCACGACGTCCTCGCGGAACTCCTTGGGGTGGGGCTTGGGCACGGTGACGATCCTTCCAGCGACGCCCCTGAGCGTCACAGATCAGGTGTCACCTGTTCGTGCAGCAGACCCAGGTGCCCACCGCGCGGTGGTGGCGACCGGTGTCATTGCTGCACCTACTGGGCCGCATCGGCAACGTCGAGCTGGACCCCGAACACCGCGCACAAACCGGTATCACCCGAGGTGGCCGCCTGTGGCCATCGTCGTGGTGACGCGCAGGGCGCGGCGGAGCTGCTCACTCGCGGCGCTCACGACGGTGCAAGCGACGGCTGAGAACTGATTCCCTGGCAACGTCCAAAAGCAGACTCCCTGGTTGTTGGACGTGGTGGTGAGGAGTTCCTCGACGACGGGGTCGAAGAGGTGTTCGTGCCCGTGCGGGTCGCTGCCGCGGGCTGGGCGGCCAGCAACTTCCCGCGGGCTCCGGTACGCCGGGACGCCCCGACGAGGTGGCGACCTCGGCGTGGGGACCAGCCGGCCGATCATCGCGGTGGCCACCACGTCATCACCGATGACCTCAACCCAACGCCCGAACGGCAGATTCAGGACGATCAGCAGCGACCCGCTCTCGTGCCGGGCGGCGACCACCTGGAAGAACAGGTTCGCGGCCGTACTGGCCGATGGGATGTACAGACTTCATCGATGGTCAACAGCCGGTCCTTGCGCAGCCGCTTGATCTCCGTGGCCAGCCGGCCCTCCTCGTGGGCGGCCCCCAACGTGCCAACCACCCAGCGGTGTCGGACAGCACCGGGTACCCGGCGTGAACGGCCTTGCACCCCAGCGCGATTCCCAGGTGGGTCTTGTCGACCCAGGCGGGCCGAGCAGCACCAAGTCGTCCGCCCTGCCCATCCGGGCGGCGCTAGCCAGGTTGACCAGCACCTCCTGCGCAGCCCCGCTGGTGATCACCGTTGTGGTCCTCCAAAGCCTTCACCGTCGGGGAGTGGGCCCCGCCCGCGCGGATGGCGCAGCCGTTGGCTTCACGGTCAGCGGCTCAGCGGGCCAGGACCGCGGCCAGGTACTCCTCGTGGCTCGAGTTCTGCTCACGGGCCTGGTCGGCCAGCCCGACCGAGGTAGCGGCCATGGTGGGGGTGCTCAGCATCCGGGCCAAGCAGGTCAGGTGCGCCGGGACGGTGGCGTGTTTGTGGCCGGGCACCGGCCGGGCCCGGCCCCGCATCAGCGGGTGTGCTCAGCACACAGGGGGTCGCGATCGGGCCCACCGACGCAGTCCCAGGCACCGACCCGTCTTCGCGCACGCAGAAACCCCGCCCCAACCGCACCATCAGCTTCCGACCGACCACCGACGCCATCGCTGGCCGCGGCATCAGCGACAGGAACGGTAACCAAGGCCCGACGAGGTCGGCGGACGGCAGCGAGCAACGGACGCGCGCTCGCGCACGTCCAACTACGCCGCCGGCTTGTTCACGACACGGCGGGGACGCGGGGATGCTGTCGAGATGAGGCAGGGATGCTGTCGGATGATGCGGGGATGTTGGGGGGATGCGGAAAAGGGGCTGGGTTGCATCGCTGCAACCC
>NZ_VKAC01000027.1 GCF_008041935.1 Quadrisphaera setariae | reverse complement strand
CGGCAGGGCGATCAGGGTGTGCTCAGGCACCACCCACCGCTGCGCCAGCGCACCGGGTGAGTCGATGCCGATGAAGTCCATCGCCTCGCACACGTGCCCGTGCCCAGCCCGGCACGCCGCGCACACCCCGTCCGGGCGCAGCGGCATCACCGTCACCGCATCCCCCACCGACCACCCCGTCACACCCTGACCGACGGCGCTGACGCGCCCGGCGGTCTCGTGCCCGATCACCGCCGGAGTGGTCACCCGGGCGTCCATGTGGCCCGCGGCGATGTGCAGGTCGGTGCCGCAGATCCCGGTGAACGCCGGAGCGACCTCCACCTCACCCGGACCGGGCGGACGCCGCTCGACGTCAGCCACGTCGAAGCGGTGCTCACCCAGGTAGCGCGCGGCCGTGTACGCCGGTGCGGACACAACGTCTCCTCTCGTCGTCGAGAAGAGCAGCATACATAGTACGTATGATGTTTGGAAGAGCTTTCGGCCACCAGCGCTCGGTGGCCTGCGGAGGTGCCTCCGCAGACCACCGACCGCGTGACGGGCGAGTCAGCCTGTACGCCGGGAACGGGCCAGCACAAGGCTGTGACCTGCAAAGATGACACCAAGTAGCCGCTCACCTGCAGATTTGCCGTTGGCACCCGTTGGGTCGCGACGGTCGCAGACGACCTCGTTGGGGACAATCTGAGGACAGCTGCTCAGGCAGAGCTCATCCGGACAGAAATCGATGACCACAGCCAACCGGTGCCACCGGCGGATCACGCGAGCACCGAGTCTCACCTGAATGCCCCTGTGCCAGATGACAGTCGCTGCGCCGCTCAGCATGCGACGACGGAAGCATCACAGCTCGCGATAAGCCCCGTCCGCGCCACGGGGTCCAGTGATCGCCGCTCGATCGAGCCCGTGGCGGTGCCGGAACCGTTGGCACCTGCTGGTGTCTGACCCCGTCGGCAATGGAGGCTCTGGTGTGCCCCCGGTCTGCTGGGCACGTGACCCCGGAGGCGAGTCCGCTGGGCCGCGTTGGACGGATCGCAGCGGGTGAGGTCCGTCAACACGGCCTAGACCGACACGCCCCGAACAGGTGGGCGGCGGCACCGACTGTCGGTCGGACCCGAGAGGATGAACGCGTGTCCGCCTCGATCCCCGCGATGGTCTCCCCGACCATGCTGCGTTGGGCGCGGGAGACGATCGACCTGACGCCGGTTGCGGCGTCGAGGAAGATCGGTGTGCCGGACAGCCGGGTCGACGAATGGGAGTCCGGCGACGCTCGCCCCACCGTCGCGCAGCTCAAGAAGGCCGCGGAGGTGTACCACCGCAGCCTGGCCGTCTTCTACCTGTCCGAGCCGCCGGAAGGCTTCGACACCCTCCGGGACTTCCGCCGCAACCCGGGCGAGCAGACGGGCACCTGGTCACCAGACCTCCACGCTGAGTACCGGCGTGCCCACGAGCAGCGCGAGTACCTGCTCGAACTGCACGACGTCGAGGGGACTGTCCCCCTTGACGGCTGGCGACTGCCCAACGTACCCGAGGCCGACGAGGCGCTGGCGGAAGTCGCACGCGCGCGCCTGCTCTCGCTGACTCCCCTGCGGCCTCCTTCGGGCCGCGCCACCGCCCGCGAGCACCTCAATGCCTGGATCGCCGCCGTCGAGGCCTCCGGCGTGCTTGTGCTCAACACCGCAGGCGGCCGGGTCAAGCCGCGAGAGATGCGCGGGTTCAGCCTCTACTTCGAGCAGCTGCCCGTGATCATGCTGAACGGCGCCGACTACCCACGAGGACGCCTCTTCACGCTGCTCCACGAGTTTGTGCACCTGCTGCTGCACACCGAGGGGCTTTGCGACATGGTCAGCGAGACCCGTGCAACCTCGCCCGACCGTGCGCTGGAGGCGCGGTGCAACGCCGTCGCTGCGGCGATCCTCATGCCGGCGGAGGCAGTTCGGAAGCGGCCGCAGGTCATGGCACGGGCGGGGCGCCGCGATGCCTGGGACTACGAGGCCCTCGCGGAGGCGGCCGGACCCTTCGGCGTCAGCGCTGAGGCCTTCCTGCGCCGCCTCGTGACCCTCGGGCGCGTCGACCTGGACCACTACCTCGGACACCGCGAGGGCTTCCAGCGCCGCTACGAGGAGGACGAGGGCAGGAAGCCGTCGAACGGCGGGAACTGGTACCACACGACGGCCCGCGACCTCGGCAAGAGCTTCGTGCGCCAGGTGGCGTCCGCGCACGACCGCCACGTCATCGATAGCTACACCGCTGCCCGGTACCTGGGCGTCAAGGTGGGTCAGATCCCCCGCCTCGCCCGCAGCGCTCGGGTCGGCGAGGTGACCGACCAGTGACGCTCTACAGCTTCGACACCAGCAGCTTCCTCAACGGCATCCGCGACCTGCTGCCACCCTCGGTGCTGCCCACGCTCTGGACCAACGTCGAGGACATGATCCGAGACGGCTCGATCTGCTCGGTCGACCTGGTGAAGGACGAGCTCAAGAAGCGCGACGACGAGACGCTTAGGTGGGTCAAGGCCCAGCCGAAGCTCTTCGTGCCGCTCGAGCAGGACGTTCAGGCGGCCGTCGGGGAGGTGCTGCGCCGCCACCCGCGGTTGATCGGTGTCGGCAGCGGCCGCAGTGGCGCAGACCCCTTCGTGGTGGCACTGGCCCACGCCCGCAACGGTGTGGTGGTCACGGAGGAGACGGCCACTGGGAACATCGAGAGGCCGCGCATCCCCGACGTCTGCAGGGCCATGGGCATCCCCCACATGAACCTGATCGGCTTCGTCAAGGCGCAGGGGTGGGTGTTCCGCTAGTCGTCCGCCGCGCGTCCAACGTGGTCGGCGACCCCTGCGGTAGGAAGACTATGGCCCCTTTGGCGCCTCAGGATGACGAGCGGACGCGCTGAGCGGCGTCACTCGATCGGCGATCCACCAACCATGTGAGCACGTCGTCGCGACGGTAGATCACTCGGCGGCCGACTTTGATCCACAACGGACCCGCCCCGATGTGCCGCCAGTAGCGCACTGTGGACTCGGGGGTCCTCAACATCTCCGCCACCTCGCGAGTGAGCAGGAACTCGGCCACGACAAACACCCCACTTCAGCGTCAACGACGCCTGCGCGGTGCGACGCCGAGACCAGCCGACTGCCCTCCGATTGCCTCGTCGGTATTCCGACCCTGCGCGGCTGTCAGGCCGGCGTTTAGGGCGTACCGCCTCCAGTCCAGGTCACGTCCCCTGTAGTGGTGTAGATCGTTCTCACCGTGCGGGGTCAGCTGGTGGGGATCATGCCGTCATCGCGGCCCCGGTGTCGATGCTGATGCCGCCGTCCGTGACAGCACCGGGGACAGTGCTGCTCAACGCCGGCAGGGCGGCGATGTTGGTGCCGTTCAGCGCGGCCATCGACGCCTCGGACTGATGTGACCCCCTGAGGCCGGACACCTCCAGACTTGGCAGCAGCCAGGCAAGGAGGTCCCGAATGGGACGTACGAGCACCTACCCGATCGAGTTCCGCCACCAAGCCGCCTCCCTCGTCATCGACGGACACCGCTCCGTGCGCGACGTCGCGCGTGAGCTCGGCATCAACCACGAGACCCTGCGCAACTGGGTCGCCCGCGCCCGCAAGGACCGCGCCGCCGGCCCCACAGCCCTCGGCGATGACGAGCGGATGGAGTTGGCACGGCTACGCCGGCGCGTGGCCGAGCTGGAGCTCGAGAAAGAGATCCTGAAAAAAGCCGCGGTCTTCTTCGCACGCGAGACGGGTCGCTGAACCGCCAGCAGGTGCTGGTGTTCATCGACGCGATGAAGACCAACTTCCCCGTCCGGACCCTGTGCCGAGTCCTCGGCATCGGGCACAGCACCTACTACGCCTCAGCTGCCCGCGGCCATGGCCCCACCGCCGCGGAGCTGGCTGAGGCCTACCGCGCGGACGCAGCCCGCGACGCCTGGGCTGAGCACCGCGGCGTGTACGGCGCGCGGCGCCTGACCGCTGAGATCCGCTCCCGGGGGCACACCTGGAACCGCAAGCACGTCGCACGCCTGATGCGGTTGACCAGCATCGAAGGCGCCCACCGGCGCCGACGCGGCAAGTACGGCAAGCGCAGCGTGACCACCGCCACCGCCCCAGACCTGGTCGAACGCCACTTCACTGCTGAGGCACCCGACCGGCTGTGGGTCGCCGATATCACCTACCTGCGCATCTGGGAAGGCTTCCTGTACCTGGCAGTGGTCGTCGATGCGTTCAGCCGGCGGATCGTGGGGTGGGCGATGGCAGACCACCTGCGCACCGAGCTGATCCTGGACGCGGTCGGTATGGCGATCCAGCGCCGGCGGCCGGAGCCGGGAACGATCCACCACTCCGACCGCGGCACGCAGTACACGAGCTATGAGTTCGGCAAGTCGCTGCGGGCCTCGGGGCTGCTGGCGTCGATGGGACGGGTGGGCTCGGCGTTCGACAACGCGATGGCCGAGACGACGTTCGCGACGTTGAAGACCGAGCTGGTCTACCGGCGGGCGTGGGCATCACGTCATGAGCTGGAGATGGAGGTGTTCTCCTACATCGAAGGGTTCTACAACTCCCGGCGTCGTCACTCGCGCCTGGACAACCTCAGCCCGCTGGACTACGAACAGCGGTACCTGACACAGAAGCAGGTGTCCGCCTGAGCGGGGTCACATCAGAGTCCCACTGCGACTGGACGCCGGCTGCGGTGGGCTGGGCGAACACCGTGCGGTAGGCGGCGGTGACGACCTCACCGTCGGCCTTGGCCACGTGGGCCAGCAGGTTGCGCGCGAAGTGCACC
>NZ_VKAC01000026.1 GCF_008041935.1 Quadrisphaera setariae | reverse complement strand
AAAGGATGTCCGGCGGTGACCTACTCTCCCACCCAGCTTCCCGGGCAGTACCATCGGCGCAGGTGAGCTTAGCTTCCGGGTTCGGAATGGGACCGGGCGTTTCCCCACCGCTATGACCGCCGTAACACTATCGAGTTCTTCAGGCACCACCACAGCCACGAACATAGCCGCGCGATGGTCACCCGTGACTCGGGAACCGCACAGTGGACGCGAACAGAACTCATCAACGACAAGCTCTTAACTTCAGTCAGACGTTGACCGCACTCCCACCAAAGGTGAGGGTGTAGCAAGTCATCGGCTTATTAGTACCGGTCAGCTGCAACCATTACTGGTCGTCCACATCCGGCCTATCAACCCAGTAGTCTGCTGGGAGCCTCTCGGACTCGAAGTCCATGGAGACCTCATCTTGAAGCAGGCTTCCCGCTTAGATGCTTTCAGCGGTTATCCCTCCCGAACGTAGCCAACCAGCCGTGCTCCTGGCGGAACAACTGGCACACCAGAGGTTCGTCCGTCCCGGTCCTCTCGTACTAGGGACAGCCCTTCTCAAGTCTCCAACGCGCGCAGCGGATAGGGACCGAACTGTCTCACGACGTTCTAAACCCAGCTCGCGTACCGCTTTAATGGGCGAACAGCCCAACCCTTGGGACCTACTCCAGCCCCAGGATGCGACGAGCCGACATCGAGGTGCCAAACCATGCCGTCGATATGGACTCTTGGGCAAGATCAGCCTGTTATCCCCGGGGTACCTTTTATCCGTTGAGCGACCGCGTTTCCACAAACCACGGCCGGATCACTAGTTCCGACTTTCGTCCCTGCTCGACCTGTCAGTCTCGCAGTCAAGCTCCCTTGTGCACTTACACTCGACACCTGATTGCCAACCAGGATGAGGGAACCTTTGAGCGCCTCCGTTACTCTTTAGGAGGCAACCGCCCCAGTTAAACTACCCACCAGGCACTGTCCCTGATCCGGATTACGGACCGAAGTTAGATGTCCAGAACGACCAGAGTGGTATTTCAACGATGACTCCACCGACACTGGCGTGCCGACTTCACAGTCTCCCACCTATCCTACACAAGCCGTACCGAACACCAATACCAAGCTATAGTGAAGGTCCCGGGGTCTTTCCGTCCTGCTGCGCGTAACGAGCATCTTTACTCGTAGTGCAATTTCGCCGAGTTCGCGGTTGAGACAGCGGAGAAGTCGTTACGCCATTCGTGCAGGTCGGAACTTACCCGACAAGGAATTTCGCTACCTTAGGATGGTTATAGTTACCACCGCCGTTTACTGGCGCTTAAGTTCTGAGCTTCGCTCCGAAGAGCTGACCCGTCCCCTTAACGTTCCAGCACCGGGCAGGCGTCAGTCCGTATACATCGTCTTGCGACTTAGCACGGACCTGTGTTTTTAGTAAACAGTCGCTTCTCCCTGGTCTCTGCGGCCGTCGCGCCTAACCCGCAAGGGTTTCAACGCTAGGGCCCCCCTTCTCCCGAAGTTACGGGGGCATTTTGCCGAGTTCCTTAACCACGATTCTCTCGTCGCCTTGGTATTCTCTACCTGACCACCTGAGTCGGTTTGGGGTACGGGCGGCTTGAACCTCACGCCGAGGCTTTTCTAGGCAGCATAGGATCACCCTGCTTCCCGCATACGCGGTCACCATCAGGTCTCAGACTCCACATTGAAGTGAGAGGTGCGGATTTGCCTACACCTCGCCCTACACCCTTGGACGTGGACTACCATCGCCACGCGGTGGCTACCTTCCTGCGTCACCCCTGTTAATGCGCTTACCTACTACCGGATCGGGTCATGCGCTCCACCAGATCCATCCGAAGACGTCACTGGCTTTGGGCACTTAGCATCCCCGGGCTCGGTATGGGCGGTTCTTCGCCGGTACGGGAATATCAACCCGTTGTCCATCGACTACGCCTGTCGGCCTCGCCTTAGGTCCCGACTTACCCAGGGCGGATGAGCCTGGCCCTGGAACCCTTGGTCATTCGGCGGACGGGATTCTCACCCGTCTTTCGCTACTCATGCCTGCATTCTCACTCGTGTAGCGTCCACGACTGGATCACTCCGCCGCTTCACCCGCCACACGACGCTCCCCTACCCATCCACACGACTGAACCACGAAGGCTTATCGATGTGTGAATGCCACAGCTTCGGCGGTGTGCTTGAGCCCCGCTACATTGTCGGCGCGGAATCACTTGACCAGTGAGCTATTACGCACTCTTTCAAGGGTGGCTGCTTCTAAGCCAACCTCCTGGTTGTCTGTGCAACTCCACATCCTTTCCCACTTAGCACACGCTTAGGGGCCTTAGCTGGTGGTCTGGGCTGTTTCCCTCTCGACTACGAAGCTTATCCCCCGCAGTCTCACTGCCACGCTCTCACTTACCGGCATTCGGAGTTTGGCTGACGTCAGTAACCTTTTGGGGCCCATCGGCCATCCAGTAGCTCTACCTCCGGCAAGAAACACGTGACGCTGCACCTAAATGCATTTCGGGGAGAACCAGCTATCACGAAGTTTGATTGGCCTTTCACCCCTACCCACAGGTCATCCCCCAGGTTTTCAACCCTGGTGGGTTCGGTCCTCCACGCGGTCTTACCCGCGCTTCAACCTGCCCATGGGTAGATCACTTCGCTTCGGGTCTAGAGCACGCGACTCAATCGCCCTGTTCGGACTCGCTTTCGCTACGGCTTCCCCACACGGGTTAACCTCGCCACGTACCACTAACTCGCAGGCTCATTCTTCAAAAGGCACGCCGTCACCCCAACCAAGGAGGCTCCGACGGATTGTAGGCACACGGTTTCAGGTACTATTTCACTCCCCTCCCGGGGTACTTTTCACCATTCCCTCACGGTACTGTCCGCTATCGGTCACCAGGGAGTATTCAGGCTTAGGGGGTGGTCCCCCCAGATTCACACGGGATTTCTCGGGCCCCGTGCTACTTGGGATCCCTCACAGGAGGCCACGCCATTTCGTCTACGGGGGTTCCACCCTCTGTGCCGGGCCTTTCAATGCCCTTCGACTATGACGCGACTTTCTTACTCCTTGACCGGGTGCTAGCCCGATCGGCAAGGTCCCACGACCCCGACCATGCAACGCCTAGCAGCTATCACACATGACCGGTTTAGCCTCTTCCGCTTTCGCTCGCCACTACTCACGGAATCGCGGTTGCTTTCTCTTCCTGTGGGTACTGAGATGTTTCACTTCCCCACGTTCCCTCCACGCACCCTATGTGTTCAGATGCGGGTCACTGGACATGACTCCAGCGGGGTTTCCCCATTCGGAAATCCTCGGATCACAGTTCGGTTGCCAACTCCCCGAGGCTTATCGCAGGCTCCTACGTCCTTCTTCGGCTCCTGGTGCCAAGGCATCCACCGTATGCCCTTAAAAACTTGACCACACACAAAATGCGATCAGCAAAGACTAAAGATGCTCGCGTCCACTGTGCAGTTCTCAAGCAACGGGCGAACCCACACCCAGATCCCAGCGCCTACCCCCACCAACACGACAGGAGCGGTTCAACTGACCAGATGCAGCCCATGCGAAGCAACAAGACCCTCCCACCACCTAAGCCCACCCACAGGCGAACCCAGACACGAGGAGATGCTCGTTCCCTCAGGACCCAACAGCGTGCCCGACACCACCACCACCAACCCTCCGATCCAACCCACCCACCAGAGCACCCCATCCCGAAGGACAAGAGCACGACCCGTGAACAGGCGTACGAGGAGAAGCCCGCAGCCTTGATGCCATGTCGATGTTCCACCCTTGAGCACCACCCACGGGGCGTTCGCCCGCAGCATGGCTCTAGACCACCACGCGCCCCCACCCCACGAAGGAGGTAGTGAGCCTGTGCGCGATGGTCAGATGCTCCTTAGAAAGGAGGTGATCCAGCCGCACCTTCCGGTACGGCTACCTTGTTACGACTTCGTCCCAATCGCCAGTCCCACCTTCGACAGCTCCCTCCCTTACGGGTTAGGCCACCGGCTTCGGGTGTTACCAACTTTCGTGACGTGACGGGCGGTGTGTACAAGCCCCGGGAACGTATTCACCGCAGCGTTGCTGATCTGCGATTACTAGCGACTCCGACTTCACGGGGTCGAGTTGCAGACCCCGATCCGAACTGAGACCAGCTTTTTGGGATTCGCTCCACCTCACGGTCTCGCAGCCCTTTGTACTGGCCATTGTAGCATGCGTGAAGCCCAAGACATAAGGGGCATGATGATTTGACGTCATCCCCACCTTCCTCCGAGTTGACCCCGGCAGTCTCCTATGAGTCCCCGCCATCACGCGCTGGCAACATAGGACGAGGGTTGCGCTCGTTGCGGGACTTAACCCAACATCTCACGACACGAGCTGACGACAACCATGCACCACCTGTGCAAGATCCCTTGCGGACCCGACATCTCTGCCGGATTACCCTGCATGTCAAGCCTTGGTAAGGTTCTTCGCGTTGCATCGAATTAATCCGCATGCTCCGCCGCTTGTGCGGGGCCCCGTCAATTCCTTTGAGTTTTAGCCTTGCGGCCGTACTCCCCAGGCGGGGCGCTTAATGCGTTTGCTGCGGCACGGAACTCGTGGAATGAGCCCCACACCTAGCGCCCAACGTTTACGGCGTGGACTACCAGGGTATCTAATCCTGTTCGCTACCCACGCTTTCGCTCCTCAGCGTCAGTTACAGCCCAGAGACCCGCCTTCGCCACCGGTGTTCCTCCTGATATCTGCGCATTCCACCGCTACACCAGGAATTCCAGTCTCCCCTACTGCACTCTAGTCTGCCCGTACCCACTGCAGGCGCGGAGTTGAGCCCCGCGTTTTCACAGCAGACGCGACAAACCGCCTACGAGCTCTTTACGCCCAATAATTCCGGACAACGCTTGCACCCTACGTATTACCGCGGCTGCTGGCACGTAGTTAGCCGGTGCTTCTTCTGCAGGTACCGTCACTTTCGCTTCTTCCCTGCTGAAAGAGGTTTACAACCCGAAGGCCTTCATCCCTCACGCGGCGTCGCTGCGTCAGGCTTTCGCCCATTGCGCAATATTCCCCACTGCTGCCTCCCGTAGGAGTCTGGGCCGTGTCTCAGTCCCAGTGTGGCCGGTCACCCTCTCAGGCCGGCTACCCGTCGTCGCCTTGGTAGGCCATCACCCCACCAACAAGCTGATAGGCCGCGAGCCCATCCCTGACCGAAAAACTTTCCACACCACCCCATGCGAGGCGATGTCATATCCGGTATTAATCCCGGTTTCCCGAGGCTATCCCAGAGTCAGGGGCAGGTTGCTCACGTGTTACTCACCCGTTCGCCGCTGATCCCCCCGAAGGGTTCACCGCTCGACTTGCATGTGTTAAGCACGCCGCCAGCGTTCGTCCTGAGCCAGGATCAAACTCTCCGTTGATGCGTTACAACCCCGAACCACACACCCCAACCCCAAAAGGCCACAGTGCACAACCCGAGATCAAACACCCGACCACCACCGAAACCGGCACATGGTCAGAGAATAAAATCTGGCACGAAAAAGACGTCATCTGACATCCAACTCGAGCCAACAAAAAGTTGGCATCGACATTCGGCACGCTGTTGAGTTCTCAAGAAACGAACACACACCGCC
>NZ_VKAC01000025.1 GCF_008041935.1 Quadrisphaera setariae | reverse complement strand
GTCCCCGGTGCTGTCACGGACGGCGGCATCAGCATCGACACCGGGGCCGCGACGACGGCATGATCCCCACCAGCTGACCCCGCACGGTGAGAACGATCTACACCACTACAGGGGACGTGACCCTGCGAACGTCCAGCGTCGTGATCATGGGACTCGGCGCGCGGCAGTGCCAGGTCGAGTCGCAGGCCCGTGGTCGCGGTGGGGACGACGACGCGCCGGCCGTCCCCCGCGAGGGGACGACCGGCGCTCGAGGCGCGGCGGGTCAGGAACCGGTGGTGAGGTCGTAGACGGTGGTGGACCCGACGGTCTGGGCGGTGAAGGTCGCCTCCACCCAGGACGTGATCTGGGCGGCCGTCCCTTGGCCCTCGCCGCCGGTGCGGCCGGGGACGAAGTAGTGGATCTTCCCCTCCGCCACCCAGGCCTGGAACTGCTCCAGCGTCGGGGAGGCGTCGGTGCCGTTGAAGCCGCCGATCGGCATGACCGGCTCCTGCGTGGCCAGCTGGTAGCCCGCGGCGTTGTTGGCGCCGACGGTCGCGGCGACCCAGGTGTAGGAGCTCGCGTCCTGCTCCAGCAGCGTGACCAGCTCGGCGCTCGGGGTGCTGCCGTTGAGCAGCCCACCCATCCCGCCGCCGGCGCCGCCCGTCCTGCCCGTGGAGCCGCCGCCGGCTGCCGCCGTGCCACCGGCAGCCGTACCGCCGGCAGCACCCGGCGTCGTCGTCGTCCCCGTCCCGCCGGGCGCGGTCCCGGTCTGACCACCGGGGAAACCTCCCCGCATGCCGCCACCGCCGAAGCCGCCCATCGCCCCGGCGACCGTCGGTCCGGCCGAGACGATCGAGCCCGTGTGGGGCGTCGCCACGGTCTGGACGGTGCAGGCGAGCGGCCCGGCCAGCGAGGCCGCGAGGGCGAGCCCCGCGACGACCTTCGTGACCGACGGGCGCAGCGCCGAGGCGACCAGCCCGACGGCGGCCAGGACGCCGACCACCAGCACCACCCACGACAGCCAGGGCAGGAAGTCGCTGCTGCGCGAGAGCAGCACGAACGACCACACCGCGGTGCCGGCCGTCGCCACCGCCAGCCCGGCGAGGGCCAGCGGACGGGCGCGCTCGCGCCACAGCAGCGACGCGCTCACGCCCACGAGCGCGGCGACCGCCGGGGCCAGGGCGACGCTGTAGTACGCGTGGATGATCCCCGACATGAAGCTGAACACCAGGCCGGTGACCAGCAGCCACGTCAGCCACAGCACCACCTGCGCGCGCTGCCCGTCGAGGCGGGGACGGCGGCGCAGGAGCACCAGCGCGACCACGGCCATCACCAGCGCTGCGGGGACGAGCCAGGCGATCTGACCGCCGAACTCCGCGGTGAACAGGCGGGTGATGCCGGTCTCGCCCCACATCCCGGTGCCGCCGCCACCGCCGCCGCCGCCGCCGACCGATCCGGTCTCCTCACCGGTCAGCCGGCCCAGGCCGTTGTAGCCGAGGGTCAGGCCCAGGAAGCTGTTGTCGGTCGAGCCGCCGACGTAGGGCCGTGACGAGGCGGGCCACAGCTCCACGAGCGCCACCCACCAGCCGGCGGAGACCAGCAGCGCAGCACCCGCAGCGAGCAGCTGCAGCACGCGCGCACCCGCTCGACGGGGCCCGAAGAAGAGGTACGTCGCTCCCAGCGCCGGCAGCACGAGGAACACCTGCAGCTGCTTGGTGAGGAACCCCAGCCCGACCAGGGCGCCCGCGGCCAGCAGCCAGCGGGTGCGCCCGCCCTCCAGCGCCCGCAGCACGGTGTACGCGGCGAGCGTCATGAGGAGCACGAGCAGCGCGTCGGGGTTGTTGAACCGGAACATCAGCGCTGCCACCGGCGTGAGGAGCAGGACGACGCCGGACAGCAGCGCGGCTCCCGCGGTGGAGTGGCGGCGGACGGCGGCGTAGAGGACGCCGGTGGTCGCCACGCCCATGAGCGCCTGCGGCACCAGGATCGCCCACGACGAGAGCCCGAAGATCCGCACCGACAGCGCCATCACCCACAGCGACGCCGGCGGCTTGTCGACGGTGATCGAGTTCCCGCCGTCAGAGCTGCCGAACAGGAACGCCTTCCAGCTCACCGACCCCGCCTGCACGGCCGCGGAGTAGAAGGAGTTGGCCCACCCGGAGGAGCCCAGTGTCACCAGGTAGGTCACCGCCGCCGCGACCAGGAGCGCCAGCAGGGCCGGGCGCTCCCACGCGGGCCCGTCGTCGCGGCGCGACGTCACCCAGCCCCACGGCCCGCGGCGCTGCGCGCCCCGTCCAGCGCGGTCGGCGCCGTCAGCGCTCTTCTCCCGCAGCGAGGCGTCGTCGGCCCTGTCAGCCGTGTAGCTCATGGTCATGCACTGAGCGTCGGAGCGGGCGCTGGGGCACCTCTCGGGCGACCCTGTGCGTGGGCTATGGCTGCTCGGCGCCCTGGTCCGGCTCCCCGCTGTCGAGCGGGGCCACGGGGAGCCGGACGAGGAACGCGGTCTGCCCGGGGCGGCTGGTGACGTCGACGGAGCCGCCGGTGGAGGCCACGATCGCCGACACGATCGCCAGGCCCAGCCCGCTGCTGCCCGCCGCCCTCGACCGCGAGCCGTCACCGCGGGCGAACCTGTCGAAGACGTGGGGCAGCAGGTCCGCGGGGATCCCGGGGCCGTCGTCGAGCACGGACAGCACCACGGTGCCCGGCGTCGTCGTCGCCAGCCCGGCGGTGACCGTCGTGCCCGGTGGGGTGTGCGTGCGTGCGTTGGCCAGCAGGTTGACCACCACCTGCTGCAGGCGGGCGGAGTCGCCGACCACCTCCACGGGCTCCTCGGGCAGGTCCAGGCGCCAGGTGTGGTCGCGCCCGACCGCTGAGGCGTCGCTGACGGCGTCCAGCAGCAGGCGCGTCAGGTCCACCAGCTCGGTCTCCAGCGGGCGGCCCGCGTCCAGGCGCGCCAGGAGCAGGAGGTCCTCCACGAGACCCGTCATGCGCTCGGCCTCGGACTCCACCCGCCCGACGGCGTGCGCAGCGGCCGGCGGCAGGGCCGCGGGGTCGCGGTTGACGAGCTCGGCGTAGCCGCGGATGGAGGCCAGCGGCGTGCGCAGCTCGTGGCTGGCGTCGGCGACGAACTGGCGGACCTGCAGCTCGCTCTCGTGGCGGGCCGACAGCGCCGAGCCGACGTGGGTGAGCAGGGTGTTCAGCGCTGCACCGACCTGGCCGACCTCGGTGCGCCGGTCGGTGTCGCGCTCGGGGACGCGCACCGCGAGGTCGACCTCGCCGCGGTCCAGCGGCATGCCGCTGACCTGTGAGGCGGTCGCCGCGACCCGCCGCAGCGGTCGGAGGGACCGGCGGACGACGACGGCGGCGGCCAGACCGGCGAGCACCATGGCGAGCACCGCCACGGCCAGCTCCACCTCCACGAGGCGGCGCTGCGTGGCCTGCAGCCCGGCCAGCGGCACGCCTGTGACGAGCGTGCTGCCGTCGGTGTCGCTGGTGACCCCGACGACCCGGTAGGTGCCCAGCGAGCCGACGTCCAGCGTGCGGGGCGTCCTGTCGGGGGCGACCCCGGCGAGGGCGGTGGCGTCGGTGCTGCCGAGAGTGGTGGCGCAGAACCCCTCCAGTGACGCTGCGGCGGTCACCCGGCCGTCAGCGACGCGGGCGGCCAGCGTTCCCGGGGCCTGCCCGGGCGCCAGGAGGAACCCGATGCCGCCGGCCGCGGCCTCCTCGTCGGCCGTGGACGACGGGCAGCGGTCGAGGTCCTGGCGCTGCGGCTGCGACGGTTCGGGCCGCTCGAGTGACTCACCGCGGAACCTGTCACCGGCGAAGGGCGCGCGCTCGGCGGAGGTGACGAGCTGCGCGTCCAGCTGCGCCAGCTGGAGCTGGCGCAGGGCGACGACGGTCGCCGTGCCCACCACGGCGCACACCACCGCGACCAGCGCCACGAGCGCGACGACGAGCTTGGTGCGCAGCGACCACGCCCGCACCGGGACTGCTCTCACGGCGGAGCGGCTCACGGGTCTCAGGCTGCGGGCTTGAGCACGTACCCGACGCCGCGCACCGTGTGGATCATTGGTGAGCGACCGGCGTCGACCTTCTTGCGCAGGTAGGAGACGTACAGCTCCACCACGTTGGCCTGCCCGCCGAAGTCGTAGTTCCACACCCGGTCGAGGATGTGCGCCTTGCTGAGCACCTTGCGGGGGTTGCGCATGAACAGGCGCAGCAGCTCGAACTCCGTGGCGGTCAGCACCACCTCGTCCTGGCCGCGGAAGACCTCGTGCGCCTCCTCGTCCATCGTCAGGTCGCCGACGACGAGGCGCGGGTCCTCCCGGCGGGCGACCACGCCCGTGCGCCGGACCAGTCCTCGCAGCCGGGCGATGACCTCCTCGAGGCTGAACGGCTTGGTGACGTAGTCGTCGCCACCGGCGCGGATGCCCGCGACGCGGTCCTCCACCGAGTCCTTGGCGGTGAGGAACAGGACCGGCACGTCCGGGGCCTCCTCGCGCAGGCGGCGCAGCAGGGTGAGGCCGTCGACGTCGGGCAGCATGACGTCGAGGACGACGACGTCCGGGCGCAGCTCGTGCGCCGCCTTCACCGCCGCGGCGCCGTCACCGGCGGAACGGACCTGCCAGCCCTCGTAGCGCAGCGCCATCGACACCAGGTCGGCCAGCTGGGGCTCGTCGTCGACGACGAGCGCGCGCAGGGGGCTCCCGTCGGAGCGGACGAGGGTGTCGGTCGCGGTCATGGGAGGAGTCTGGAGGCGCTGGGCCCCCTCTGTCTGGGGGCTTCCTGTGGTCCGGCTATGAGCAGGACCACTCGCGGCGAGAGGTCGACGACCCACAGGAGGGTGATAGGCACCGCCCAGGGGTGGGGCAGCACCTGGTCCGACCTTCCTGGCATGACCGCTGATGCGCAGCACCGCTCCCCCGACGCCCCGCCGTCGTCGTCGACAGCGCCGATGAGCGGTGAGCCGCCGTGGGCGACGCCGTTCGCAGCGCCGACGGCCCACGACGAGGGGCCGGTCGCCCGGCGCCCTCACCGCCTCACCGCGCTGGTCGCCTCGGGGGCTCTCGCCATCGGGCTGATCGGCGGCGTCGGCATCGGCCGGGTGACGGCACCCGCTGCACAGGGCTCCGGGACGAGCGCCGGTGGCTTCCCGCAGGGCGGACCGGGCGGGATGGGCTTCCCCGGCGGTGCCCAGGGGCAGGGCGGCATGCAGGGAGGCCTGCAGGGAGGCGCAGGAGCCCAGGGCGGTGCGGTCGCGCCGGGTCAGGGGGACCAGCTCGACCGGAGCGGTCAGGCCGGCGCTGCCGCGGGAGGCGGCGACACGGGGACGACGCAGACGCAGGACGGCACCTCCACCTGACCCCTGCGGGGCCCTTCCCCTGGGGTGCCGCATGCCCTACTCTCACTATATGTCAGGACAAAGTCCGGCGATGCTCGAGGAGATGTCCTTCCGGACGCGCAAGTGGGTGCGCCCGGAGGACCTCAACGCCAACGACACCCTCTTCGGCGGCAGCGTGCTGCGCTGGGTGGACGAGGAAGCGGCGATCTTCGCGATCCTCCAGCTGGGCAACCACCGCGTGGTCACCAAGTTCATGTCGTCGGTGGAGTTCGTCGCGTCAGCGCGCCTGGGCGACCTGGTGGAGCTGGGACTGACCGCCACGCGCTTCGGGCGCACGTCGCTGACGATGCGCGCCGAGGTCCGCAACATCGTCACGCACGAGCCGATCGTCACCGTGGACGAGATCGTCTTCGTCAACCTCGGCGACGACGGCCGCCCCGCCCCCCACGGGTTCACCGAGGCGACCCACACCCGCGACCGCGTCCCGCAGCACCGCCCCGACTGAACGGCCCCCGGACCCCGCACGCGGCGGAGACCGCCCGCTTCACCCCTGCTGCGCGCCGCGTCCGCACAGCAGCACGACCCCCAGGGGCACCAGGCAGACCGCGGCCGCCACCGACAGGCCACCGAAGCCGACCACCGCCATGAGGGGCCCGCTGAGGAGGGCCCCGAGCGCTGCCGCGGTGTTGGAGCCGGTGTCCGTCAGACCCTGGACCGCGGCGCGCTGCTCGACCGGGACGGACGCCCCCAGCCAGGTGGAGCCCGCCACCCCCATGAAGGACCACCCGAGCCCGAGGAGCACGAGGGACACGACGACGGCGGTCGTGCTGTCCGCCGCGAGCACCGCCACCACGAAGGACGCGCTGAAGAGCGCCCCTCCCGTGAGGATCCCGGCCACCGCACCAGCGCGGTCGGCCAGGGCGCCGGCGACCGGCGCCAGCCCGTACATGCCGAGGATGTGCAGGCTGATCGTGAGACCCACGACCGTGAGGCTGCCCCCGTGGGCCGCGAGGTGGACCGGCGTCATCGTCATGATCGCAACCATGACGACCTGTGCGGTGATGACGGCCGTGAAGGCCGTGCGGACGGCCCTGTCGTCGCGCAGCAGCGGGGCGGCGGCGCGGACGGCCGCAAAGCGCCGGCGCGGGAGCGCGGGTCCCGGGGCGGGGCCCGAGGGGGCGACCGGCCCCCGGTGCGAGAGCTCCAGGCGGCCTGTGGCCACCAGCAGCGGGTCGGGCCGCAGCAGCACCCAGACGGCGAGCGCCCCGAGGGCCATCGCGGCGGCGGCGAGGACGAAGGCCCCTCCGAGAGGTGCCAGCCCGAGGCGGTCGGCCAGCCAGGCGCCCGGAGCGCCGAGGTTGGGACCCAGCACCGAGCCCAGAGAACCGACCCAGACGACCGTGGCCAGCGCCCTGCCGCGACCAGCCGGCTCGGCGAGGTCGGTGGCCGCGAAGCGGGCCTGCAGCTGGGAGGCGCTGCCAGCGCCGGTCAGGACCAGCCCGACGACCAGGGCGAGCACGCTCTGCCACTGGGCCGCCACGACGAGCAGGGCGGCACCGAGCGCGGCGACGGCCCACCCCAGGCCCAGGGCGTGGCGCCTGCCGCACCGCACCGCACCGCCAGTGCAGCCAGAGGCAAGCCGGCCAGCGCTGCGCCCAGGGTGCTGCCGGTCCGGGCCACGCCCGCCCAGACCTCGCTGGAGGTGACCTGCTCGGCGAGCAGCACCCCCACCGACGGGGTGACGGCCACGCCGATCGCGCCGACCACCTGGGCCAGGGCCAACGAGCGCACCGTGCGGCGCTGGAGCTGCTCGCGGTCGACGTCGGCGCGGCGCTCGACCGAGGTGCGGCGCGACGTCGCACGCGACGAGACCGGCGACACGGGGTGCTGGGACACAACTGGGATACTAGTTGCCGGCAGTACATCTCGGGAGCCGCCGGTCGGATGCCGTCGGGAGCACCTTGCGTCCCCGCCCACCGCGGTCGGGGAGACTTGCCGCGACGACGGGCGTGCGCAGGGCGGAGGAGGTCGGTGGGCGTGCAGGAGGTGGCAGCGGGCCCTGCGGGGACCGCGGCGCAGCGCGCCCACGCGCAGCTGCGTGAGGCCGTCCTCAGCGGCGCCCTGGCCCCGGGCTCGATGCTCAGCGAGAACGACCTCGCTGCGTCCCTGCAGATGAGCCGCACCCCCGTGCGCGCCGCCCTCGCCCGCCTCCAGGAGGAGGGCTGGGTGA
Source organism: Quadrisphaera setariae (assembly GCF_008041935.1). Classification (NCBI taxonomy): domain Bacteria; kingdom Bacillati; phylum Actinomycetota; class Actinomycetes; order Kineosporiales; family Kineosporiaceae; genus Quadrisphaera; species Quadrisphaera setariae. Next base: position 7,345 of record NZ_VKAC01000025.1, on the reverse strand, counting down.
CCATCTACCCCCAGCGCGGAGCGCTGGTGCGGGAGCTCACCGCCGACGAGGTGCGGGAGGCCGCCCAGGTGCGCCACGCCCTCGAGGTGGCCGGCGTGCGCCAGGCCGCCCCCGGCGCGCGCGTCCGGCTGGCGTCCCAGCAGGCGGAGGGCCTGGACGCGCAGCGGGCGGCGCTCCGCAGCGGCGACGTCGGGGGGTTCACCTCGCACGCCATGGGCTTCCACCGGGCGTTCGTCGCCCTCGCCGGCAACGGGCTGATGCTGGCCACCTACGACCGGCTGCAGGACCTGCAGCAGCTGTCCATCGCCCGCAGCGCCCCGCGGCTCCTGGACGACCCGGACACCGTGCTGCTCGAGCACCAGCGCCTGCTGGACACCGCCGTCGACGGCGACTGGGTGGCGTTCGCCGAGCGGCTCGGCGAGCACCAGGCCGCCCACCACGACCCGGGCACGTGAACGCGTCAGCCCCGCCCGGGAGCGCCCGGGCGGGGCTGACGTCGTCGTCGCGGTGGCGGCAGCGGAGTCAGGCGGCTCCGGCCCTCGCGCGAGCGGCGGCGATCCCGTCGCGCATCGCGGCGAGCTGGTAGCGCGAGACCGCCTCGGCGTCCTCGTCCTCGGCGAAGACGCTGGAGCACATGACGGTGTCGTCGCGCTGGTCGAAGCCGAGGCGCACGAGGCCGTCGAAGAAGGCGTCGAAGTCGACGTCGCCGTCCCCCACCCTGAGGTGGCTGTGCACGCGCGCGGCGTTGCCGGGCGGGTTGGAGATGTACCGCAGCCCGTGGGAGCGGGTGTGGTCGAAGGTGTCGGAGACGTGGACGAGCTGCAGCAGGTCACCCGCCGCCTCCATGACCGCGTCGGTCGGGTGCCCGTAGTGGAAGGTGTGGCTGGCCACGTAGACGAAGCCGACGTTGGGGCTGTTCAGGCCGCGGATGACGCGCAGGGCCTCCAGGCCGTCCTCGACGAAGTCGTCCGGGTGCGGGTCGATCAGCACCCGGACGCCCTCGCGCTCGATGATCGGCAGCAGCTCCTCCATGGACCGGTAGAAGGACGCGTCGGAGCGCTCGGCGGCCTCGGGACGGCCGGAGAACTCGGTGCCGATGACCTGCACGCCCAGGTCGACCGTGATCTGGATGACGCGCTTCCACGCGCGGACCGCGGCCTCGCGGTCCACCTCGTCCGGTCCGGACCAGCGCAGCACCGGCAGCACCGAGGCGATGCCCACGCCGGCGGCGTCGCACTCGGACTTGAACCGCTTGACGAGCGCGTCGTCGGCACGGGGGTGGCGGAAGAACGGGATGAAGTCGCGGTGGGGCGTGAGCTGCAGGTGCTCGAATCCCAGCTCGGCGGCCAGGCGCGGGAACTCCAGCAGCGAGTGGCTGTGGTGGAACGGCGTGGGGTCGAGGGCGGTCTTCACGGCGGGCCTCCTCAGCGGTCCGGTCAGCGGGTCCGTGCAGCGGGGCTGCCGGCGAGCAGGTGCTGCAGGGTCCGGGTGGCGACGGGCAGCGGGTCGTCCAGGGACCTGACGGGGTACATGTCCTGCTCGACGACGGCGAAGACGTCGGGCCCCACCAGCTCGGAGACGAGGTCGACCACGGGCGGCAGCGGGGGGTCGCCCGCTCCCCCGTCGGTCGGCTCGCACATGACGCCCTGCTGCACCGCGATGGCGAAGGGGGTGTCGTTCTTCAGCGCCGCGGCGCGCAGCGCCGGGTCGACCTGCTTGAGGTGCAGGTACCCGATGCGGTCGGGCCGGTCACGGATGATCTTCATCGTGTCGCCCAGGTAGTAGGCGAAGTGGCCGGTGTCGAGGCAGAGGTTGGTGTACCGCGGGTCGGTCTCGTCGAGGAAGCGCTCCACCTCGGCGTGGGTGCCCACGTGGCTGTCGGCGTGCGAGTGGAACTGCTGGTGCAGCCCGAACTGCTCCAGCAGGGCCTTGCCGAGCTCGTCGTGCCCGGCCGCGAGCCGCTTCCACTGGTCGTCGTCGAGGGTGCGCGCCTCGAGGGCCTCCGCCGTGGCGTCGGAGCGCCACAGGTCGGGGATGACGACGAGGTGCTCCGCACCCAGCGCGGTGGTCAGCTCCGCCACGCGCAGCGCCTGCTCCCACGCGGCCGTCCACTGGTCGCCCTCCTTGTGGAAGCCGGTGAAGACGGTGCCGCCGACCAGCTCGAGGTCCCGCTTGCCGAGCTCGTCGCGCAGGCGCTCCGGGTCGGTCGGCAGGTAGCCGTAGGGGCCCAGCTCGATGAGGTGGTAGCCGGCGGCGGCCACCTCGTCGAGGAAGCGCTCCCACGGCACCTGGCGCGGGTCGTCGGGGAACCACACGCCCCAGGAGTCGGGGGCGGTGCCGATGCGGAGTCCGGGGGTGCCGGGCGTGGTGCTCATCGTCGGGGTTCCTCGCAGACGGGATCTGGTCAGCGGTGGTCGGGTTGACGTGGTGGGTGGCGCCGGGTCAGCGCTTGAGCTCGTGGGCGAGCTCGGCGAGCTCCTGTCCGCCGGCCATCTCGGCGGTGAGCTCCTCGAGGGAGACCTCCGAGCGCTTCCGGTCGAGCACGCGGCGACCCAGCTTGAGGATGATGAAGTGGTTGCCCACCAGGTAGGCGTGGTGCGGGTTGTGGGTGATGAAGACGACGCCCAGGCCGGCGTCGCGGGCCGCGGCGGTGTACTTCAGCACCACGCCCGACTGCTTGACGCCGAGGGCGGCGGTGGGCTCGTCGAGGATGAGCACCCGGGCGCCGAAGTAGACGGCGCGGGCGATGGCCACGCACTGGCGCTGGCCGCCGGAGAGCGTGCCGATCGGCTGGTCGATGTCCTTGACGTGGATCCCCATCTTCTGGAGCTCCTCGTCGGCGATGCGCTTCATCGCCTTGATGTCGAGCGGCGCCAGCGGGTAGTTCCCCTTGCGGATCTCGGACCCGAGGAAGAAGTTGCGCCAGACCTCCATGAGGCCGACCACGGCGAGGTCCTGGTAGACGGTGGCGATGCCCTTGGCGAGCGACTCGCGCGGCGAGCCGAAGGTCACCTCCTCGCCGTCGACGGTGAAGGTGCCCTCGGAGTGCGAGTGCAGCCCTGACATGATCTTGATGAGGGTCGACTTGCCGGCGCCGTTGTCACCCAGCACGCAGGTGACCTCACCGGCGTTGACGCGCAGGTCGATCCCCTCGAGGGCGCGGATGGCCCCGTAGACCTTGCCCACGCCGCTCATCTGGATGAGGGGGGCGCCGGCCGTCAGGTCCTTGTCGGCGTGCTCGGCGATCGTGTCAGTCATCTCAGACCCTCCGCGCTGCGACGTTCTTGATGTACAGGTTGACCAGCACGGCGAGCAGGAGCATCACGCCGAGGAAGGTCTTGAACCAGTTCGGGTCCCAGCCGGCGTAGACGATGCCCTGGGTGGTCATCCCGAAGATGATCGCGCCGATCGCCGAGCCCACCGCCGAGCCGTAGCCCCCGGTGAGCAGGGCGCCGCCGACCACCGCGGCGATGATGTAGACGAACTCGTTGCCCACGCCGACGCCCGACTGGACGGTGCTGAAGGCGAAGAGCAGGTGCATGCCGAGGAACCAGGCCAGGAACGCCACGCCCATGAAGAGGCCGATCTTCACCTTGCGGACGGGGACGCCGACGGCGCGGGCGCTCGCCTGGTTGCCACCGACGGCGAAGATCCAGTTCCCCACGCGGGTGCGGAGCAGCACCCAGGTGGCCACGACGGTGAAGACCGCCCACCAGAGCACGGTGATCTTGAGGTTGAGGGGGCCCAGCGAGAGGGTGCCGGCGAAGACCGCCCTGGCCGACGCGAAGCCGTCCATGTCGCTGATGTTGGCCGTGGCCACGGTGCCGGTGAGCAGCTTGGTGACACCCAGGTTGACGCCCTGCAGCACGAAGAACGTGCTCAGCGTGACGAGGAAGCTCGGGATGCCGGTCCGCATCACCAGCCACCCGTTGACGAAGCCGATGGCGAGGGCGACCACGAGGGAGACCAGCACCCCCACCCAGACGTTGAGCGAGAGCTGGTAGCTGGTGATGGCCGCCGTCAGGGCGGAGGTCGTCACGGCGACGCCGGACGACAGGTCGAACTCGCCACCGATCATGAGCAGCGCGACCCCGACGGCGACGATGCCGATGGTCGAGCTGGCGTACAGGACGGTCGAGACCGCGGCGAGGCTGCGGAACGCCGGCGCGGAGGCGAGGAAGAAGAGGGCGATGACGATGGCCGCTGCCGCGGCGCCGAGCTCGGGTCGGGCGAGGACCTGGCCGAGGAGGGACCGGCGGGGGCGCTGCGCCGCGGACGGGGCCGGTGACGGGTTCTTGGTCGCCACGGTGGTGGACATGGCCGTTCATCTCCAAGTCGGTCGTGGTCGCGGGTGGGGCGTGGACGGGTGGGGCGAGTCTTCGCGCCTCCGTCGGCGGAGGGAAGTGCTCGCGAGGGGGCTGCTGCCCGGCCTCTGCAGCAGGACGGGGGGGACGGCGGCGCCGTCCCCCCCGTCCGCGCTCAGCGGGTGTTGTTCTTGGCGTACTGGACGATCGGGCCGATGTTGCTGGAGTCGACGATCGACGGGCCGGTCAGCACCGGCTTGCCGCCACCGATGTCGTTGCCGTTGGAGAGGTTCAGCCACAGGGCCGTGACCGCCATGTAGCCCTGCACGTAGGGCTGCTGGTCGACCGAGAACTCGATCTTGCCGTCCTGGATGGCCTGGGCTGCGTCGGCGTTGAGGTCGAAAGTGATGATCTTCGCCTGGCTGCCCGCGTCGGCCTTGGCCTGGAGCGCGGTCATGGCGATCGGCGCACCGAGGGTCACGATGTCGCTGATGGCGGTGTCCTGCTGGAGCTTGGCCTGCAGCGTCGACTGCACGGACGTGAGGTCTTCGCCGTTGACGTAGAGGACCTCGGTGTTGCCGGCGGTCTTGGTGACGCCGTTGCAGCGGGCGTCGAGGGCCACGGACCCCTGGGCCTGGATGACGCAGAGGGTCTTGGTGCCCCCCTCGGCCTTGATCTTCTCGCCCACGGTCTGGCCCGCGAGGTCCTCGTCGGAGCCGAAGTACATGGTGACGCCGTACTTGCTGTAGTCGCTGATGCCGGAGTTGAAGGCGACCACCGGGATGCCCGCGGCGATCGCGGCCTGTGCGGCGGGGCCGACGCTGTCCGGGGTGGCCATGGTGGTGGCGATGCCGTCGACCTTGCTGTCGACAGCGTTCTGGATCAGCGTCGCCTGCTTGGCGCCGTCGGGGTCGTTCGAGTACTTCAGGTCGATGCCGTGGGCCTTCGCGGAGGCCTCGGCGCCGGCGCGGATCTTGTCCCAGAACGAGTCGCCGGCCTGCTCGTGGGTGACCATGGCGATCGTGTAGGACTTCCCGCCCGCGGCGGGGGCCGCGGCGGTGCCGTCGTCGTTCGAGGTGTTCTCCTGAGCACCGCCGGAGCTGCTGCAGGCGGCGAGCGCCATGGCGCCGACGACGCCGAGAGCGGCGAGGCGCAGGGTCTTCGAGATCCTCATGGGGGGTCCTTCCGTCGGCTGCGCAGGGCACCGGTGTCCGCGCGGGCGAGCGTCGTCGTTCGTTCCGGGCGCTGGTGCGCAGCTGCATCGCGGTGGCTCCGTCGGCCTGTCCTCGGCGACGTCGCCGTGGTGCTGGGTGCGGTGCAGCCGGTCCGGAGACCGTTGGGGGACTTCATGCTCATGTCCTTACATGCGCACAAGTGAGACTTTGACACAGCCTCCGGGGAGCGTCAAGGGTGCTCTTGGACCGGTCCACTGCGGAGCCCGGGACAGCGACCCGGGGAGACCGCCCGTGACCGACCTGACCACGTTCATCAACCTCCTGCGGCCGCACGACCGCCGCCGGGCAGCGCTGCCCAGCGAGCTGGCGAGGCCCGAGCTCTCACGGGTGGCCCGGGCGATGGCCGGTCGACCCGCCGCCGAGGTCGCGCTGGCCCTGGAGGAGGCGGTCAGGGCCGCAGGAGCCGTGCCGGACGCACGCGCCGTGGCCGAGCTGGCCGCCGAGGTGGAGCGGGGACGAGACCCCTTCCGCGACGGCGCCTGAGCCCCCGCAGGACGACGGAGGGGGTGGGCGCGCACCGAGCGCACCCACCCCCTCCGTCGAACGCCCGGCCGGGCGGCCCGGTCAGGACCGCGCCGCGAGCCTGACCTCGGTGCGCTGGCCAGAGCGCAGCGCCTCGACGCCGGCGGTCGTGACCGCCGTGGCCGCGTAGCCGTCCCACGCGGTCGGGCCGGTGGCCGTGCCGCGGCGGGCGGCGTCCGCCCAGGCCTGGAACTCGAGGTCGTACGCGGCCTTGAACCGCTCCTTGAACGACGGCGGCACGGAGCGGCCGCGCGAGGCGCTGCCGGCACCCCCGCGGGCGACGACCGGGCCGCCCTCCAGGCCGATCATCGCGGTGCCGCGCTCGGCGACGAGCTCGGTGCGCACCTCGTACCCGAGGCCGGTGGCCACGTTGACCTCGACGTCGACCAGGGCGCCGCTCTCGGTCTCCAGCAGGGCGAACGTCGGGTCGGACAGGCCGTCCGGGACGTCGCGGCGCGATCGGGGGTGGAGCACCGTGATGGCGGTGATCTCCTCACCGAGCAGGAAGCGCGTGCAGTCGACCTCGTGGACGAGGCTGTCGAGGACCACCATCTCGGAGGTGAAGTACGGCGGTACCGAGGCGTTGCGGTGGGCGCAGTGCATCATCAGCGGACGTCCGAGGTCATCGGACTCCACGAGGCTGCGCAGGGCCGCGTACTCCGGGTCGAAGCGGCGCATGAAGCCGACCTGGATGAGCCGGCGCCCCGTCGCGCGCTCGGCCTCCACGAGGCGCAGCGAGCTCTCGACGTCGGTGGTCAGGGGCTTCTCGCAGAGCACCGGCTTGCCCCGCTCGAGGCAGGCGCTCACCAGCTCCTCGTGCGTGTTCCCCGGGGTGGCGATGACGACGGCGTCGACCTCGTCGTCAGCGATCGCCGCCAGCGGGTCGGTGGCCACTCGGACGCCCGGCCAGGCGGCGGCGACCTTCTCGGCCGTGGCGGGGAAGGCGTCGGCCACCACCACGGTGCGGGCGCCGGCGGTGCGGGTCTGCAGGCGCCGCACGTGGTCGGCGCCCATCATCCCGACGCCCACGACGGCGACCCGCAGGTCGGTCAGCTCCTCGGTCATGCTCTCGTGCTCCTCAGGTCGGGGGCCGGGGTGGCCGAACGCCCACGACCGTCGTGGTCGTGGGCGTCCGGCCACCCCGGCGGGGGTCGGTGGGTCGGTCAGGCGTTGGTGGGGAAGCCCAGGTTCAGGCCCGCGTGGCTCGGGTCCAGCCAGCGGGAGGTGACGACCTTGCCGCGGGTGAAGAAGTGCACACCCTCGGTCCCGTGGGCGTGGGTGTCA
>NZ_VKAC01000024.1 GCF_008041935.1 Quadrisphaera setariae | reverse complement strand
CCAGTGCCCACCCGCCGCCGGTGGCAACACCCCCCAGATCATCGGTGCACAGGGGAACTCAGCCGTGCCGGCGGCGGTGGCCTGCCACCCCATCGCTGGGGTGATCAAAAAGGTAACGGGGGATGAGGGGCGAGGGCGGTGGCCGGGCGCAGTGGTCCGACCTGCCGGGAGGGCTGCGCGACGCCGTGGCCGCCGAGCTGGGCTCGCCCGTCGTGCGGGCGACCTCGCAGGCGGGCGGCTTCTCGCCCGGTTCTGCTGACCGCGTGATCACCGCGTCGGGGCGCCGGGCGTTCGTCAAGGCCCTCGACGGTGGGCGCTTCCCCGGCTCGGTGGACCTGCACCGCCGCGAGGCGCGCGTGCTCGGCGCGCTCCCGGCGGGCCTCCCCGTGCCCGAGCTGCTCGCGCTGGTCGAGCACGACGGCTGGGTGGCGCTGGTCACCGAGGACGTCGACGGTGAGAGCCCTGCTCTGCCCTGGCGGCTGTCCGCTGTCGAGGCGGCGCTGGACGCGCTGGGAGCGGTCGCGGCGGTGTCGGTGCCGCCGGTGCTGCGCGACGTGCTGCCCCGCGCCGAGGTGGACCTGGAGCACGACGACGCCGGCTTCGAGCGGCTCCTCGCCGACCCCTGGTCCGGGCTCGCGCGCTTCGACCCCTGGGCAGCGGAGCGCCTCGACGAGCTCGCGGTGCTCGCGCGTCGCGGCAACCGGGCGCTGGCAGGGGAGGCGCTGGGCCACGGCGACGTCCGCGCCGACAACCTCGTGCAGCGTCCCGGCGGGGGAGTGGTGGTGGTCGACTGGCCGCACGCCGTGATCGGCTCGCCGGTCTTCGACGTGGTGGCGCTGCTGCTCGACGTGCGGCTGTCGAGCAGCGAGGTCGACGTCGACGCGCTGCTCGCCGCCCACCTGCCCGGGCTCGGGGACGTCGCCACCGCCGTCATCGCCGCCGACGCCGCGTACTTCGTCGACGCGGCCCGGCTGCCGCCGGTGCCGGGTCTGCCGGCGCTGAGGGCGTTCCAGGCCGCCCAGGGCCGCGCGGCCCTGGCCTGGCTGCGCGAGCGCTGGTGACCGCGGGCGCTGTGCTCCGGCGTGGGGGCCCGTACCGGAACACAGCGTCCACGGTCGCCCCGACCTCGACGTGGCGGGGGAGGGGCGTCAGCGCTCGGTCGCGGAGTCGTCGGGGCCAGGCGTGGGGCCGGGGGCGGTGTCAGCAGAGGGACCGGAGCGGACGAGCGGGCTGAGCAGCACCGGCAGCACCCCGAGGGCCTCCACCGCCAGCGCCGTCCACAGCGTGGCCACCAGCCCGATCCGCTCGCCGAGCAGCCCGCCGAGCAGCGCTCCGACGGGCATGGTGCCCCACACGAGGAAGCGCACCGACGCGTTCATCCGTCCCAGCAGCGGTGCCGGTGTGATGCGCTGCCGGTACGTCACCTGCGCCACGTTGTAGAGCACGATGCTCACGCCGAGCACGGCGCCGGAGACGGCCAGGAGCGCGACCGCGCCGTCGTCGTCGAGAGCGCCCCTGGCCACCAGCGGCCCGGTCAGGGGCAGGAGCGCACCGGCCGCGATCCCCGGCAGCAGCGCCAGGGCGATCGTGCGGCCCTCGCCGACGCGGCGCACCACCTGCTGCACCGTGAGCGCGCCGAGCAGCGCGCCGCCCGCGCCGATGCCGAGCGCCGTGCCGACCTGCCCCTCGGACAGCCCGAGCTCGCGGACGGCGTAGAGCACGAGCAGCGCGCCGGTGGCGCTGCCGCCGAGGTTGGACAGGCTCGTCGTGGCGACGATCCGCCGCAGCAGCGGCTGGTGCACCACGAACGAGAGGCCCTCGGCCACCTCCGCCCGCAGTGACCGTCGGGAGGACCGGTCCAGCGGGGGCTCGACGTGGGAGATGCGGGAGAGCAGCCCGCTGGAGGCGGCGAAGGCCACCGCCGAGACCGCCACCGCCAGCGGGGCTCCGAGCAGCCGGGCCAGCCAGCCGCCGACCGCAGGGCCGCCGACCTGCGCCACCGACGCCGAGACCTGCAGCAGGGAGTTGCCCTCGCCGAGCCGCTCTGCGCGCACCAGCGAGGGGAGGTAGCTCTGGTAGGCGACGTCGAAGAACAGCGTCGCCACGCCCACCACGAACGCCACCGCCACCACCAGCGGCAGCGAGAGCACCCCCGCCCACCAGGCCAGCGGCAGGACGGCGAGCGCCACCGCCCGCACGAGGTTGCCGAGCAGGAGGACGCGCCGCTTGGACCACCGGTCCACCCACGCGCCCGCCGGCAGCCCGAGCAGCAGGAACGCGGCCGACTGCGCCGCGGAGAGCACGCCCATCTGCAGCGGCGAGGCCGCCAGGACCGTCACAGCGAGCAGGGGGACGACGAGGTCGCCCACCTGCGTGGCGCCCTGCGAGACGGAGTCGCCCGCCCACAGGCGGCGGAAGTCCCGCCCCTCGCGGGCTCTCAGGAGGCTGTCGGGCGCAGGCGTCACGTCGACCATGCGACGGGAGTGGTTGGGGAATGTCAATCACTGAGCGCACAGCGTCATGTCGTGTCTACTTTGGGTGCGTGAGTGCGCAGACCTGGGACCTCCCGCACCGACGCGTGGCCACCGAGGCGGAGGCCAAGGCACTGGCCTCCGCGGTGCGGCTGCGGATCCTGCGGATGTGCCTCGACACCCCGATGACCAACGCGGCCGTCGCCGAGCGCCTCGGGCTCAACGCCGCCACGGCGCTGCACCACGTGAGGACCCTCGTGAACACCGGCTTCCTCGAGCCGCTGCCGTCCACGCGCGGCCGCCGCGGAGCGCGCTCGGTGCCCTACCGGGCCACCGGCAAGTCGTGGCAGCTCGACGAGCAGCGCTCCGCGCGCGCCATGGTGGAGGCGTTCACGCAGACCCTGCCGGTGCTGCTCGGTGACGGCAGCGAGGAGGCCCCGGCGGACCCGGACCTGCGCGTCGCCCGCCTGGGGCTGCGCCTCGACGCCGAGGGTCGGGCGGAGCTGGAGCGCCGGCTCGACGCGCTGCTCGACGAGTTCGCCCAGCGCCCCGGGGCAGCAGACGCCGCTCCGCTGTCGCTGTTCGTCGCCCTGCACCGCGACCCCGACCGGGACTGACCCTCGCACCTGACCTGGCGCGGTGAGCAGGGCCGGGGGTCAGGTGCGGATGACCTCGGCCACGCGCCGCTCCCGGGCCGCCTCGTAGGCCGCGAGGATGGTGCCGAGCACCGCGACCCCCTCGACCTCGGTGTGGATCGGTCGGGTGCCGGTGAGCAGGCAGTCGGCGAAGGCGGAGATCTCCGCCGAGAAGGTGTCGACCGGCTCGAAGTCCTCGGTCGTGCTCGTCCCGTCGCGCAGGTCGTAGCGCAGCGAGGTCCCGTCCGAGGTCAGCGACCCGAGCTCGCCGACCACCGAGAAGCGCTCCGTGCCCGGCGCCGCCTCGTAGGCCCAGCTGGTCACCAGCTGGCCGACGACGCCGTTGTCGAAGCGCACCAGCACCTGGGCCGAGTCCTCGCCCTCCATGAACGCCAGCCGGTGCGTGGACAGCATGGCCGTGACCTCCACGGGCACCCCGCCGGCCAGGTGGAGCATGAGGTACGTCGGGTGGTAGCCGGTGTCGATGAGCTCGCCGCCGCCGCTGGTGGCGGCGTGGGCGCGCCAGCCCATGGTCGACGGGTCGAAGTCGTTGAAGAAGCTGTCGGTGGTGCGCACCTCGTAGACCCGGCCCAGGATCCCGGACTCGATGACGGCCTTCGCGGTGGCCACCGCGGGCAGGAAGAGCTGGTTGTGCGCGCACATGAGCGTCACGCCGGACTCGCTGACGGCGGCCTGCACGCGCCGCGCCTCCTCCGGGGTGAGGCAGAGCGGCTTCTCGCACAGCACGTGCTTGCCGGCCCGCGCCGCGGTGACGATCGCGTCGGCGTGGAGGTGGTGGGGCAGGCAGATGTCCACGGCGTCGACCTCGGCCGAGGCGATCATCTCGGCGTAGTCCGTGGAGTGCGGGACGCCCAGCTCCTCGCCGCGGGCGCGGGCGGTCGCCTCGGAGGCGTCGGCGACGGCGGCCACGCGGATCCGGTCGGCGGCGGCCGCGTACCCGGCGATGTGGGCGGTGGCGATGCCGCCCCCGCCGATGAGGCCGACCCGCACCGGGGCGGTCGGGAGGGCACGTCCGGTGGTGCTGGTCATGACGGCAGCTCCTCTGCGAGCGTCGAGCGGGGGAGGGTCTTCAGCGGGTGCGTCAGCCGAGCGCCACGGCGCGCTGCTCGGCGGCGGCGCGGTTGGCCGCCACCACCAGGCGCGTGAGCTCCACGGCGCGGGAGGTGTTGTCGTCGGCTCGGGTGCCGGAGCGGATGTGGTCCACCCACTGGGCGAACGCCCCGGGCCCGTCCTCGGGCACCGGCAGCTGGACGGGCTCGCCGCCGTCGTCGTCCTGGTCTGCTGACCGGAAGGCCGCACCGGTCGCGGTGAGCCGTCGCGGCGCGTCGGTCCAGCTGACCGTGCCCTCGGTGCCGAACACGTCGATGGTGAACGGGGTGGGGGAGGAGAAGCTCGCCTCCGCGACGCCGATGACGCCTCCCGGGTAGCTGGCGACGACGACGGCGTTGTCCTCCACGGCCCGGCCCGTCACGGACCCGTAGACCGCGGTGACGGTGTCGGGACGGGCGCCGAGCAGCAGCTGCAGCAGGTAGACGGGGTGGCAGCCGAGGTCTGTGAGCGCACCGCCGACCGAGGGCCCGGGGTCGAAGAAGCGGTCCGGCAGCCAGCCGGTGACCGCGCCCTCGTGGGAAAGGCGAACGCGGGCGTACGTGACGCGTCCGAGGCGGCCGCTCTCGACCACCTCGCGCACCGCGGCCGTGCACCCCTCGTACAGGCGGGGCAACGAGACGACCACCACCGCACCGGTGCGCTCGGCTTCGGTGAGCAGCTCGGTGCACTCGGCGACGGTCGGTGCGAGCAGCTTCTCGGTGAAGACGTGGACGCCCGCGCTGAGGGCGGCGCCGATGACCTCTCGGTGGGCGCGCGTCGAGGTGGTGACGGTGACGCCGTCCACGCGCCCCGCGGCGCTCTCGCCGGACAGCAGCGCCGCGAGGTCCGGCTCGAAGGGTGCGCCCAGGTGCTCGGCGGCGGCGCGTCCGCGCTCGGCGTCGTCGTCCCAGACGGCCACCAGATCAGCGCCGGGACGGGTCTGGACGGACCTGGCGTAGTCGTCGGTGTGGACGTGCCAGGAGCCGAGGACGGCCACGCGCAGGGGCTGTGCAGGAGGTGCTGGGGGCACGGCGGAGGATCCGTTTCGACGTCGAAGGTCGGACGGCTCCATCCGACCACGCACCCGATCGGTTCCTCAAGTCACTGGACGAACAGGTCCGAGTCGTAGCCTCCGGAGCGTGAGCCCGAAGCCCGTGGTGAACCACTCCTACGCGGAGACCCTCGACCGGCCGAAGCGCGCGTCGCGACGGCTGGCCGCAGCGCTCGTCACGGGGGCGGTGGTCGCAGGGCTCGCCGTCCTGGCGGGGGCCGGCGCGGCGGCCTTCGCCGCCGGGTGGGTCGTGGTGGCGGCGGTGGTGCTCGCACGCGACCTGCGCCTCATCGCGCGGTACGACGCCGCGGCGACCGCGAAGCACGCCACGCGTGACGACCCCTCCCGCCCCGCCAGCCGCTCCGTGCTGCTGCTGGCCTGCCTGGGGAGCCTGGTCGGCGTCGGTGGGCTGCTCGTGCAGGCGGGGAGCGCGCACGGCGCTGCTCAGGACCTGCTCGCGGGGCTGGGCCTGGTGGTGGTCGCGGCGTCGTGGTTCGTGGTGCACACGACGTTCTGCCTGCACTACGCGTTCCTCTACTACGACGGCGACGCGCCTGGCGGCATCCAGTTCGAGGGCGGTCCGCCGTCCTACCTCGACTTCGCCTACGTGGCGTTCTCCATCGGCATGACCTACCAGGTCTCCGACACCGGGCTGACCTCGCGCTCGATGCGCGGGGCGGCGCTGCGGCACGCGCTGCTGTCGTTCCTGTTGGGGGCGGTCGTCCTCGGCGCCACCATCAACCTGCTGGCGGGTCTCGGCTCCTGACGGTGGCGCCCTCTCGCGCCTCCCGCGCTCGCTGCGGGCAGCGCGAGAAGGGGTCAGGCGGGGTCGAGGGTGATGGTGGCCCAGACGCCCTTGCCGGTGCCGCCGCCGGGGCCCTCGTCGCTGACGCCCCAGTGCACCGACAGGCCCTCCACCAGCTGCATGCCGCGGCCGCTCTCGGCGTACCAGGGCACCTCGCCCTCGGTGCGGCGCGGCTCGGTGGTGGAGGAGTCGTGCACGCCCACCACCACCTGCTCGACGTTGCAGATGAGGGTCAGCACCACGGGCGGCTGGCCGTGCTCGACGGCGTTGGTGACCAGCTCGCTGACGACGACGAGCACCGCGTCCAGGGCGTCGGCGGCGTGCGCCGCGCACAGGTGGTTGCGCGTGAAGCGGCGTGCGGCGCCGGGAGTGCTGGTGGCGTGCCTGAGGACCACCCGGGCGTGCTCGCGGTGCACGGGGGGCGCGACGGGGTCGGCGGGAGCATCAGTGGTCACAGCAGTCCCACTGTGACACGGCGCGGCGCGACGGGCTCGCCGTGCAGCGTCCGTTCGAGGACCTTCCCAGAGGGTGCACAGCAAGGGCGCCGCCTGTGGGCGGACGCCGGGGCGGGGACGCGCCCGTGCACGCTCCGCCGCAGGTGCGCTGGAGCCGGCGGGCCCGGTGGACTGGACAGGTGATCAGGGCCGATCGGCTTTGATGTGCCCATGACGGTGACGCCGCGACGACCGGTGACCATGGCCGACGTCGGCGCAGCCGCGGGTGTCACGAGCCGGACGGTGTCCAACGTCCTGTCCGGCAACAAGCCCGTCACCCCGAGCACCCGTGACGCGGTCATGGCCGCCGTGCGAGAGCTGGGCTACCAGATGAACGTCACCGCCCGGGGTCTGCGGACCGGCCGCACCGGTCTGCTGACCGTGGCCGTGCCCGCTCTGCGCATCGACTACTTCGCGGAGCTGGCCCTGGCCGTGGTCGACGAGGCCGAGCGCCAGGGCTGGGCGGTCACCATCCAGCAGACGCAGTCCGACAGGGCGCGCGAGCTGGCGATCCTCGGCGGGCACGACCGCCTCCTCAGCGACGGTCTCATCTTCCAGCCCCACGCCCTCGGGCCAGAAGACCGCGACCTCCTGGTCAGCGACCAGCCGGTGGTCCTGCTGGCCGACCACCCGCTGCAGGCCGACGCCGACCAGCTGGTCCTGGACAACGTCGGGATCGGGCACGCGGCCGCCTCCCACCTGCTGGAGCGGGGGCGTCGCCGCATCGCGATGATCGGTCCCAACCACGACCCGGGCCCCAGCCTCGCCGGCGCCTACCGGCTGCGGGGGTACCTCCAGGCGGTGGAGGAGGCGGGCCTCGCGGCTGCGCCCGAGCTGGTGGTGGAGGCGCAGCGGTGGACGTGGGAGGGCGGAGCCGCGGCAGCCGAGGAGCTGCTCGCCTCCGGAGCCTCCTTCGACGGACTGCTCTGCGGGAACGACTCCCTGGCCCTCGGGGCGATGCACGTCCTGCGCAGCCACGGGCTGGACGTCCCTGGCGACGTGGCCGTCGTGGGGGTGGACGACATCAAGGACGCCGCTCGCAGCCTCCCGGCGCTCAGCACTGTCGCGCTCGAGACCTCCACCACCGCGTCCACCGCCGTGGGGCTGCTGCTTGCGCAGATCCGGCGCGACCCGTCGTACCGGGGCCCGCAGACGCAGACCATCGCGCACCGGGTCGTTGAGCGTGCGAGCAGCTGAAGCTCGAGGAGAAGAGAGCCGCAGTCCCCCTGGGGGCTGGAGGACTGCGGCTCTCGACGCGCGGCTGAGCCAGCGCCAACCGGATGCCGCAGTGGTTTGAGCCTCCAGTGCTGAACACGCTAGTTCATCGATGAACCGGATGCACGCACTCCTCGGCGCGTCGGGTGACTTCTTGCGCCCGGGCCCATGACGCGGGCCCTCGCGCGGACGGCGGTGAACACCTCTGCGACCTCCGCCGGTGTCGCCCAGCGGGCCGCTGGCCGCGACGACCGCGGGGCGCGGCGATGGGTCAGGACCCGATCATCTGCAGTGCGATCTCCGACAGGCGCGCGCTGAGCTCCCGAGGAAGCCCACCCCCAGCCGCTCCGAGGGGCCTGGGGGGCAAGACGGTCGCGAGACCCCTCTGGTGACGATCATGGATCTGCGCGCCACATCCGGCGCCTCCCCCGGGTGGTGTCGGCCATCCCCGCGCAGCCAGTGTGCGGGTCTTGGCGATCGATCGGGCTCCTGAGCCCGCGGACCGAGGATCGTGCTGGCCGTGACCACGCCCTCGTCGACCTCTCAGGCCTCCAGCGGGGTGCGTGGGGTCGGCCTCGACCGCGGGTCGTGCCCCTCGCCGAGGAGCGTGACTCCGAACTCGGCGACGACGGCCCGCACCTCGTCGAGGTAGCGCTGGGCCAGGTCCGTGAGGGGGATGGCGGAGTGGCCGATCCAGCCGATCTCGATGCGCTCGTCCACGTCGAGCGGGACGGCTGTGATGGCCGGGTCGAGGTCGTCGCTGATGATGCCGGTGGAGATCGTGTAGCCGTCGAGGCCGATCATGAGGTTGAAGATCGTCGCGCGGTCGGAGACGCGGATCTCCCGCCTGCTCGACAGCGTGGAGAGGATCTCCTCGGCGAAGTAGAAGGAGTTGTTCGCGCCCTGGTCGAAGGTGAGGCGCGGCAGGTCGGCCAGGTCGGCAAGGGTCGCGCGCTCCTTGCCGGCGAGCGGGTTCTTGCGCGAGATGAAGATGTGCGGCTGGGCCACGAAGAGCGGCCGGAACTCCAGGCCGGAGTCGCGCAGGAGCTTGTCGATGACGGCTCGGTTGAAGTCGTTCCGGTAGATGATCCCCAGCTCGCTGCGCAGCGTGCGGACGTCTTCGATGATGTCCCAGGTGCGGGTCTCTCTCAGCGAGAACTCGTACTCGGCGCCCTCAGTGCGTCGCACCATCCGGACGAAGGCGTCGACGGCGAACGAGTAGTGCTGCGTCGACACCCCGAGCAGGCGCCGCGACGGCGGCCTGTCGAGGTAGCGCTGCTCCAGCAGCGCGACCTGCTCGACCACCTGCCGGGCGTAGCCCAGGAACTCCGCCCCGTCGGTGGTGAGCGTGACGCCGCGGGCGGACCGGACCAGCAAGGAGCGGCCCACGCGCGCCTCGAGCTCCTTCATCGCGGCGGACAGCGTCGGCTGCGCGACGTAGAGCAGGTCGGCCGCCGCGGAGATCGACCCCTCCGCAGCGACCTCGATGAAGTACGTCAGCTGCTGCAGCGTCACGCCGCCCGACCGTCGCGCCATAGGGCGTGACTATAGGAAGTCATGCGCGTGTCGGATTACACGATGACCAGCGATCGCCTCCACGATGAACGCCGATGACCACGAGGCCGGCTCGGCCGGTCCCTGGCTTGGAGTGGGCGCACATGGCGGACGAGTTCACCTTCAGCACCACCACCACCCGCTTCGACGAGGACTACGCGCCGTCGAGCAGCTCCCGGATCACCACGAACTTCGCCAACCTGGCCCGGGGGGAGCAGCGCCAGCAGAACCTCCGGCGGGCGCTGACGATGATCGACCGCCGCTTCAACGACCTCGCAGACTGGGACAACCCGGAGCAGGACCGCTACGCGGTCGAAGCGGACATCGTCTCCGTCGAGCTGACCTTCGCCGCGGACGCCGAGGGCCAGCGGTTCCCGCTGTTCGAGGTGCTCGACCTGCACGTCCTCGACCGGTGGACGGGGGAGCGGCGCCACGGGATCGTCGGCAACAACTTCTCGTCCTACGTGCGCGACTACGACTTCAGCGTGCGGCTGCCCGCCCTGAACGCGGGCGCCGCGAGCTCCACCGTGCCCGACGACTTCGGCGACCTGCACGGGAAGCTGTTCCAGGAGTTCCTCGACTCCGACCTCTACCGGGAGCGCTTCCCGCAGGCGCCCGTGATCTGCATCAGCGTCTCGACGAGCCGCACCTACCGCCGGACCGACAACCGCCACCCCGTCCTCGGCGTGGAGTACCGCCAGGACGAGCACTCCCTGACCGACGCCTACTTCGCCAAGATGGGGCTCGAGGTCCGGTACTTCATGCCGCGCGGCGCCGTCGCGCCGCTGGCCTTCTACTTCCGGGGTGACCTGCTGAACGACTACTCGAACCTGCAGCTCGCCGGCACGGTCGCCACGATGGAGGCGTTCCAGAAGATCTACCGGCCGGAGATCTACAACGCGAACTCCGCCGCGGGGCGCACCTACCGCCCGAGCCTCGCGCACGAGGACTTCTCGCGCCCGCAGGTCGACTACGACCGCGAGGAGCGCAGCCGGCTCGCCGTCACGCAGGGCCGGTTCACCGAAGAGCACTTCGTGGAACCGCACCGCGAGGTGCTGGAGCGGTGGGTCGCGGGCTGTACGGCCGCAGCCCTCGTCGGCCGAGCGGCAGGGGTGTGAGAACGGTGTCCTCCCTCCTCCCCGCCTCCATCGTCGGCAGCCTGCCGAAGCCGTCGTGGCTCGCCGAGCCCGAGAAGCTGTGGTCGCCGTGGAAGCTCGACGGCGACGCGCTCGTCGAGGGCAAGCAGGACGCCCTGCGCGCCGCCGTGCAGGAGCAGCAGCACCGCGGCATCGACGTCGTGAGCGACGGCGAGCAGACCCGCCAGCACTTCGTCACGACGTTCATCGAGCACCTCTCCGGCGTCGACTTCGAGCAGCGCGAGACCGTCCGCATCCGCGACCGGTACGACGCGAGCGTGCCGAGCGTCGTCGGCGCGGTGAGCCGTGAGCGGCCGGTCTTCGTCGACGACGCGGCGTTCCTCCGCAGCCAGACCGACCGGCCGATCAAGTGGGCCCTGCCCGGCCCGATGACGATGGTCGACACCCTCTACGACCGCCACTACCGCAGCCGCGAGAAGCTGGCCTGGGAGTTCGCGGCCATCCTCAACGCCGAGGCGCGCGAGCTGGAGGCGGCCGGGGTCGACGTCATCCAGTTCGACGAGCCCGCGTTCAACGTCTTCCACGACGAGGTGCGCGACTGGGGCGTCGCGGCGCTGGAGCGGGCGGCCGAGGGGCTGCGCGCCGAGACCGTCGTCCACATCTGCTACGGCTACGGGATCAAGGCCAACAACGACTGGAAGGCGACGCTCGGGGCGGAGTGGCGGCAGTACGAGCAGTCCTTCCCCCTGCTGCAGGGCAGCTCCATCGACACCGTCTCGCTGGAGAGCCATCACTCGCACGTGCCGGTGGAGCTGGTCGAGCTGCTCCGCGGCAAGAAGGTCATGCTCGGGGCGATCGACGTGGCCAGCCACGAGGTCGAGACCCCCGAAGAGGTCGCCGACACCCTGCGCGCGGCGCTGCGGCACGTGGACGCGGAGCTGCTGGTCCCCAGCACCAACTGCGGCATGGCGCCGCTGCCGAGGTCGGTGGCGCTGGGGAAGCTCGCCGCCCTGTCCGCGGGGGCCGCACTGCTCCGCGAGGAGCTCGCCGCACCGCCACGCTGAGTCGGACGCTCAGTGCGCCTGCCGGACGCGCACGAGGCCCGGGGCGTCTCGGTGCACACCACACCACGTGGATGGCGGCTGCCGGTCCGGCACCGCAGGGCTGGTCCACGAGCGGCCCTGGTGCGCGGGGGCGGCGCTCGGAGGCCCGGTCCCGGCCGCTGGCGTCTGGGCGGGCACGGCGGTCGTGGCGGTGGGCCTGGTGCTCGGGCTGCGGGCGTCGGGCAGCATGCGCACGTGACGCGACGCGTGGGCCTGCTCCTGTTCGACGAGGTCGAGGTGCTCGACGCCTGCGGCCCGTTCGAGGTGTTCTCGGTGGCGAACAGGGTGGCCGCCCGGGCAGGGGCCGAGCCCCCCTTCGAGGTGCTGCTCGTCGGCGCCCGTCCCGAGGTCGCTGAGGACGACGGCTCGCCGGCCGTGCGCGCTCGCGGCGGGCTGCGCCTCGGCGCCGACGTGCGCGTGGGCGACGCCCCGACCTGCGACGTCGTGCTCGTGCCCGGGGGAGTGGTCGACGCCGTCGCCGCCGACCCGGCCGTGCTGGCGTGGCTGCGACGGAGCCGCCCGGCTGCTGAGGTCGTGGCGTCGGTCTGCACGGGTGCGTTCGTGCTCGCCGCCGCTGGCCTGCTGGACCACAGGCCGGTGACCACGCACTGGGAGGACCTCGACGACCTGCGCGCCGCCCACCCCGCCCTGCACGTGGTCGGCGACGTCCGCTACCTCGACCACGGCGACCTCGCCACCAGCGCCGGCATCAGCGCCGGTCTCGACCTCGCGCTGCACCTCGTGGCTCGGCTGGAGGGTACGGAGCTGGCGGCTGCGACCGCCCGGCAGATGGACTACGCCTGGCACGACGCCTGACGGCGCTGGGCTCGCCAGCGGCGGGTGCGCCACCGGTGCAGCAGCGCAGACGCCGCCGCCGTCACGCCGAGCAGCAGCCACTGGTAGAGCGGCAGGAAGATGAGCAGCAGCGCCGCGGTGGACGACTCGCTCGTCACCATGCCGTGCAGCAGCCAGGCGCTCAGACCGACCAGCGCGAGCAGCCCCACCAGCAGAGCAGGCGTGCCGCCCGCCTGGCGCCGCCTCGTGGCCACCACCAGCGCCACCGCGCCGGCGAACGGTGCGAGGTCCCACAGCACGAAGAGCAGCGTGGGGAGCGCACCGTCCAGCGGCACGCCGTGTTCCAACCACCCGCCCACCCACGCCATCACGGCCAGCGTGCTGGTGCCGCCCACCAGTCCCAGCGACAGGAGCACCCCGTGCGCGCCGCGCGCGCGGACCGGCGCGGGGCGTCCGGGCGCTGGGACGGACTCCGTGGCGCTGCTCATCCGGCGATCGTCGCGTCCCGATCTGACGCGCGCGTCCTCCTGCGGGCTGACCACCACGCCCCGCCCACCGTCGCGGAGGGCGGGGGGAGGTCCGCCGGAGGCTGCGGCGACGGCCCACGCGGCTCAGCGGCGATGGCCCCACCGGTCGGTGGGCGGTCGCGTCCACCGGACGGGGTGTTCGCCGAGGGAACACGTGCCTGGCGCCGCCCGGTCGCCGAGGAGCAGGGTGCGCGGGTGGACCTCACCTCGGCCGAACGCGCCCTCCAGGAAGCCCAGCGCAGCGCGGACCTCGACGCGCTGGACGCGCTGCTCCACCCGCGCTGCGTGGCGGCCGGACCGGACGGCGCGGTGTTCACCAAGGACGACGACCTTCGCAGCCACCGGTCCGGCGCGCTGCGCATCACGAGCCTCGTGGAGGAGCAGCTCGAGGTGGAGGAGGCCGCGAGCACGGGGGTCACACGGCTGGTGGCCGCCGTCGAGGCGCTGCAGGACGGATCACCCGTGACGGCCCGGCTGCGGTACACGCGTCTGTGGGTGCGCGAGGGCGAGCGGTGGCGCGTGCTCGCTGCCACGCTCGTGCCGGCCGCGGGCGTTCGGCGGGAGTGAGCGGACGGTGCCCGGCAGGCGCCGGCCTCCTGGCGTCGACCTCATGACCCTGCGCGCCGAGGACCTCCCCGACGGTCCCGCAGCGCCGTGGCAGCACGAGGAGCTGCTGCCCGGCCCGCACCGCCTGCGCTGCGGCACCAGCAGCGCCTACCTCTCGCGGCCTGGCGGCGACGCCGCGTCCCTCGTCGACACCGGTCCGGACGGCACTTCCCGCGCCTCGCCCGGACGCTCACCGACCTGGGCGTCGGCCCCGAGCTCCTCGGACGCGAGGTGCTGACCCATGTCCACGACGACCGTCGGTCACCTCCCCTCGACCGTCGCCGGCGCCCTTGAGCCCGTGGCCGCCCGTTCGGCATCGACAGGGAGCAGTCGTGGCGCGACGCCGCGCGCCTGGCCGACCTCCCGGTGGAGGTGGCCGGCTTCGGGCACGGCGAGCCCTTCCCGTCGGGAGCGGCCGCCGCGCTGAGGTCGCTGACCGATGCGTTCGTCTGACGGCCTGGGTCACCCCGGGGGTGTCGCCTCGGCGGGTGCGGCACCCGCGCTGAGCTCGTGCGCCAGCAGGGCGACGTGCAGGGAGCAGAGGACGTCGGGGTCGTCCAGGTCGCGGCCCAGGCGCTCGCCGAGCCGCGCGATGGCGGAGTAGAGGTGCTGCCGGCTGGTGCCGGTGGCGCGAGCCAGACGGGTCTTCGACCCTCGCGACGCGACGAGGGCCCTCAGCAGGGCGAGGTCGGCCCCGGCCCGCCCTGGGTGCCGCAGGAGCGGGCCGAGCTGGCCCTCGACGTAGGCGTCGAGCCGGGGGTCGCCGCGCAGCTGGCGCAGCAGGGAGACGACGCCCAGGTCCCCGGCGCGGTGCACGCGACCCGGTTCGCGACGTCCCGGCTGCGCCGCTGCGGCGTCGGCGACGTGGACGGCCTCGATGAGGCCCTCCCCGGCCGCGGCGAACGTCGGGACGGGAGCCGCAGCGGCGAGCACGGCGGTGGACGACCCTCGAGCGATGGCCTCCGCCAGGGCGCGGGCGTCGCGGTCGGCGTCCTCAGCGGTCCTCGCGGTGAGCACCACCGCTGTGGTGTCGGGGGCGATCCCACCCGCGAGGCACGCCACCGCGCACGCCGCGGCCGCGCTGACCACCTGGGCCGGCTGCGCGCCGCGGACCACCAGCGGCAGCACCAGCGCCCCCGCTGGAAGCCCGAGGGAGCGTGCTCGCAGGGCCAGGGCCTCCTCCTGGTGCGCATCGGCGCCGAGCAGGTCGCGCAGCAGGACGGCGCTCGCCTCCTCGACGAGCGTCCCGGGGCCCTGGTGGCCCGCCAGCCGCGACAGGGTCAGCGTCTCCGATGCCCTTTCGAGCACCAGGCGCGTGCGGGTGTCGTCGCTCGCGCCCTGGGGCACCACGAGGCGCCCCCACCGCGCACCTGCCGGACCCACCGGGGCGGTCATCCACCGCTCCGGTCCCGACGGTCCGGTACCGGTGCCGAACGGTGCGCGGCGCGACCTGTCCGCCCAGTCCGCCAGCGCGTCGACCGACCCTCTGGCCCCTGCCGCCGCGACCACGCGGTGGCCCCGGTCCTCCAGCACCACGAACCGGTCCAGCGCCGCGCTCGCTGCGTGCAGCACGTCGTCCGCTGGAGCGGTACGGGCGCTCAGGGCGGCGAAGGTGCGGTGCACGCCCTCGCTGAAGTGCAGCTCCGCGTACTGCTCGTGCAGCAGCCGTGCGTGCACGGCCTCCGTCACGGCCACGAACCGCACCGGCTGGGCGAGCTCCACGAGCGGCAGGCGCAGGCCGCGCGCCGCGTCGACCAGGCCCTGTGGGAGGTGGGGCAGCGCCGGGCCGAGCTCCACCACCAGACCGGCGGCGCCTGCGTCGTGCAGCGCCCGCACGTGGCGCTCGAGGTCGAGGCGCGGGTCCTTGAGGTGCTGCCCCGTCGAGAGGAGCAGCTCACCGCCCTGCAGGAGTCCAGCGACGTCAGGGATGTCGATGGTGTGCACCCACCGCACGGGGCTGTCCAGCTGTCGGCTCCCCGCCCTGATGCGCGGCCTGCCGGCCGCGAGGACCGGCAGCGCGAGGACGTCGGCGATGGTCACGAGCACCAGGGCACGGTAGGGCCCCGCGGATGGCGATGACGACGGAGTGTCGTCCCTTTGCGCTTGTAGACGACAGATCGTCAACTGCGCACGGGGCCGAGGGCGCGGCACCCTCCTGCGCATGTCGTCTGCGCCCAGCGCCACCTCCCAGGCCACGTCCACGGTCCAGCACTGGATCGACGGGGCCGCCACCTCCGGCGCCTCCACCCGCACCGCTGATGTGTTCGACCCCGCCACCGGTGAGGTCTCCCGCCAGGTGGTGCTGGCCGAGCCTGCCGACGTCGCGGCCGCGGTCGCCTCGGCCAAGAAGGCGTTCCCCGCCTGGCGCGACACCTCCCTGGCCAAGCGCACCCAGGTGCTGTTCGCCTTCCGGGAGCTGCTCAACGCCCGCGCCCCGCAGCTGGCTGAGATCATCACCGCCGAGCACGGCAAGGTCGTCTCCGACGCCGTCGGTGAGGTCGCCCGCGGCCAGGAGGTGGTGGAGTTCGCCTGCGGCATCCCCCACCTGCTCAAGGGCGGCTTCACCGAGAACGCCTCCACCGCCGTGGACGTGCACTCGGTGCGCCAGCCCCTGGGCGTGGTCGCGGTCATCTCCCCGTTCAACTTCCCCGCGATGGTCCCGATGTGGTTCTTCCCCGTCGCGATCGCCACCGGCAACACCGTGGTCCTCAAGCCCAGTGAGAAGGACCCGAGCGCGGCGCTGTTCATCGCCGCGCTGTGGAAGGAGGCCGGTCTGCCCGACGGGGTCTTCACCGTGCTGCAGGGTGACAAGGTCGCTGTGGACGGGCTGCTGGACCACGCGGATGTCGCCTCGGTCTCCTTCGTGGGGTCCACCCCGATCGCGAAGTACGTCTACGAGCGCGCCACCGCGAACGGCAAGCGGGTGCAGGCGTTGGGGGGTGCGAAGAACCACATGGTGGTGCTGCCCGACGCCGACCTGGACCTGGCCGCCGACGCCGCCGTCAACGCCGGGTTCGGGTCCGCCGGTGAGCGGTGCATGGCGATCTCGGCGCTGGTGGCGGTCGGGGGGATCGCCGATGAGCTCGTCGGCAAGATCGCCGACCGGGCGGGGAAGATCCGCACCGGTGACGGGCGCCGCTCCTGCGAC
>NZ_VKAC01000023.1 GCF_008041935.1 Quadrisphaera setariae | reverse complement strand
GGTCATCGCGTGGTGTCCTTCGGTGAGTTCCCTAGGCAGGTCTCACTGACATCGCGCGGTGACCGTTCAACTTGATCGCTACGCCGTCGTCAACGAAGACGACCGCGTTGATCACCGGGAGCGGCTCCGGGATCTACACCACTTCACGGGACGTGACTTTCGCAGTCGGGGCTCGCGGCTTCCTGCACTGGGGGTTCGACTACTGGTACAGCCAGTTGAGCGAAGACCTCGTGGATCCGTATCAGGACACCACCGCGGGTGGAGCTTTTCCTGCTGGCGACGCCTTCATCGTCTATCCGGGACCGAGCGGTGTGCCGTGGGAGTCCATCCGCCATCGGCAAGTGCGTCAGAGCGTGCAGGACCATCGAGCTCTGCAGCTGCTGCGCGACCTTGCCGGGCAACGCACAGGGGTGGACGTAGGCGACGCGGAGCGTGCTGCAGCGCCGGTAGGGGAAGAGCGGGCCGACCACGGCGACGGGCAGCGCCGCGGTGCCTTCGACGCGCACCGCGTCGACCCAGAGCAGCACCTGCTGTGGCGCTGGCGCTTGGACGAGGCGATCGATGCTATGGGTTCGAACGGGGTGATCTAGCACCCGACGGGGGGTTGTGGGAGCCACCGGCTACTTGCCGTGGCCACTGCACGTCAGTCGCAGCTCCTGTGGTGAGGCACTGACAGATCACGTGCAGGCTGGTGACTGTCCTCGACGTGCGTGGTGTTGGCGTAGTGCGCCTTGGATGCACAGGCTTGGAAGCGGCAGGCCGCGGGCCGGGGGGGCTCGCGACCTGCCGCGGTTCTGGGGTGGTTCAGGCCCGACCGGTCAAGCGGTCGAGATGGGGTCGGAGACGAAGGCGGGCGCCCGGCTCGACACCGTGGACGATCATGCCTGATCCATCTCATGGATCCAGACCGTCATGTCCGACTGGCCGCGGTTGGCCCAGGAGAAGTAGGGGACGGCACGCAGGTCCGCTGCCCGCGTCGCTGGGGGCTCGGTGCCATAGAGCGGCGCGGAGCGGTCAGCGGCCCCAGTCACGGCGCTGCCACCTGCGAGCAGTGCGACGGTCCCGCTCGTGGCGTCGTCCTGGACGTCGAGCACCGCGCCACGCGGCAGGGACAGCTGTGCGACGGCGTCCTGGTGGTCCACGCCCTCGAGGCAGAAGACGAGGGGACCGCGCTGCAGGGCCACACGGTGCGCAGTGTCGAAGACCGCCGGGTGCGCCCACACCCGCTGCGGGTCCATACCGAGGCGCAGCTGCACGACATCGCCCTCGGCCCATTCCCTCCGCACGCGGGCGTACCCGTCCGCCACGACCTCTGACAGCTCGAGCTCCCTCCCCGCCACGACCAGCTGCGCACCGGTGGCCCACGCAGGGATGCGCAGCGACAGCGTCACCGGTCCCGGCGCAGCCTCGGTGACGCGCAGCTCGGCGCTCCCGTCGACGGGGTGCTCAGAGCGCACCCGCAGCGCCAGGGGGCCGTCGGCGAGGTCGAAGCGCGCGGAGCCGCTGATGTAGAGGTTGACCACGGCCTCCTCCGCCCCCTGCGCATAGGCGTACAGCTCCAGCGAGCTGAGCAGGCGCGCCAAGTTCGGCGGGCAGCACGCCACCCCGAACCACTCATGCCGGTGCACCGAGCCGTCGCTGGCCAGCGGGTTGCCGTAGAAGTAGGACGTGCCGTCGGCCGAGGCCCCGGACAGGACGCCGTTGTACAGGGCGCGCTCCAGGACCTCCACGTAGGCGGCGTCCCGACGCGCGTTGGCCATCCGCTGCGCCCAGAACACCAGGCCGATGGCCGCGCAGGTCTCGGCGTAGCCGCGGGCGTCGGGCAGCTCGTAGTCGCCCCCGAAGCCCTCGATGTCGTGACGAGCGCCCACTCCCCCGGTGACGTAGAGCCGGCGCTGGGTCAGGGACTCCCAGACCCTGTCGCACGCCGCGGCCAGGGCCTCGTCCCCCGTCTCGACGGCGAGGTCGGTGACCGCCGCGTACAGGTACATCGCCCGCACGGAGTGGCCGACGGCGTCGCTCTGCTCGACCACGGGCAGGTGGGACTGATTGTACTCGCGCCAGAATTCCGCCTGACGCGGCCGCTGTGGGAAGACGCCCCCGAAGTAGCCGGTGTCACCGCGGCGCGCCTCCTCGGCCTCGTAGTAGAAGGGGCGCTGGCCGCGGGCCGTGACCATGCGCAGCGCGCAGTCCAGGTACCGGCGCTCCCCCGTGGCCCGGGCGAGCTTGACCAGGGCGAGCTCGATCTCCTCGTGGCCGTCGTACCCGCCCTCGCAGGAGCCGCCGGGGCCGAACTCGCGGTCGATGAGGTCGGCGTAGCGGGTCATCACGTCGAGCAGGGTCGTCTTGCCGGTGGCGGCGTGGTGGGCGACAGCCGCTTCGATCAGGTGGCCGGCGCAGTACAGCTCGTGGGCGTCGCGCAGGTCGGTGAAGCGCTGACCGGGCTTGACGACGGTGAAGTAGACGTTGAGGTAGCCGTCGGGCTGCTGGGCGCCGGCGAGCAGGGAGATCGCCTCGTCGACGGAGGCCTCCAGCTCGGGGTCGGCGGTCGTGGCCAGGCAGTAGCTGGCCGCCTCGATCCACTTGGCGACGTCGCTCTCCCAGAAGATGTGGGGCTCGTGGGGGTCCCCGGGCTGCCAGGTCAGCCGGAGCGCGTCGAACTGCTGGCCGGGCGCGCGCAGCTGGCGCTCCTGCTGGCGCAGCGTGCTGGTGCGGACCTGCTCGCGGCGGGGGGCCCAGAAGTCGTCAGTGATGGTCACCGACCGCTGGTCGAGGGGTGCCAGGGGCGCCCTGGTGGTCGCATGGGTGGGCGGGGGCGAGGTGGTGGTCACGGTTCGTGGTCCTTCGTGTCGGGAGGCCGCGGGCTGCCGATGGAGCGAGGGGTCGGATCAAGGGTCGGATAGGGGTCGGATCGAGGGGGGAAGTCGAGGGGTGGGACCGGGTCAGGCGCGCAGGGCAGCCGCGGCGAGGACCGGGGAGTCGTGCGCGGGCCCTGCGGGGAGCCGGCCGGCGCAGCGGGCCAGCAGGCCCAGCACCAGCGGCGACACCACGGGGAGGAGGACGCAGGCGGTCAGCGACGTCCACGCCGTGACCACGAGGAGCAGGGAGCGCAGTGGTGAGGCCGCAGCGGTCACCGCACTCGCCCGGACCCACGCCGTCGCCGAGCCCGGCGCCGCGTGAGCCTCGAGCGCGCCGCCTGGAGCAGCCGCCAGCTGGACCGTGGCGAGCGATCCGACGGCCCAGGCCGTCAGGAGCAGGAGGACACCCGCCGCCAGCACCCCGGTGCGCAGGGGGTCCAACGGCTCGCTGAGCGCCCACAGCACGTCCAGGACGGCGACGCCGGTGGCGAGCAGGACGACGGTGCTGATCGCGAGCCCACGGCGCAGCCGCGCCCGCAGCGCCTTCGCGTACCGGGCGAGCAGACCGCCTCCGGCGCCGTCGTCTGCCAGCACGGACGTCGCCGCAGCCACCGCCGGGGCCGTCGTCACCAGGAGCAGGCAGGTCACCAGGGTCATCACCCCGACGGCGACGGTGTCCGCCAGGTGGTCCAGGGCCCTCCAGAGGCGGCTGTCCCGGTCCACCGCCTCAGCCCTTCAGCCCGGACAGCGCGAGGTTCTCCATGATGGCCTTCTGGGCGAAGGCGAAGAGCACCATGATCGGCAGGATGACGAGCAGTGACGCCGCCATGAGGTAGCCCCACTGGCTGGAGTACAGCGACCGGAACGAGGCCAGGCCCAGGGACAGGGTGAACTTGTCGGGGTCGGACAGGTAGATGAGCGGGTTGAGCAGGTCGTTCCAGACGGCGATGGTGGTGAAGATCCCGACCAGGGTCATCGGTCCCTTGTTGAGTGGGAGCGCGATCCGCCAGTAGACCGTCCAGGGCGTGCCGCCGTCGACGTACATGGCGTTGTCGAGGTCGGCGGGCATCTGGGAGAAGAACTGCCGCAGCATGAAGACGTTGAAGGCCGCGCCTGCGGCGAACCACGGTGGTAGCGCCAGTGGCCAGTAGGTGTTGGTGAGCCCGAGCTCCTGCCACCCGATGAAGGTGGGGATGAGGGTGGCCGCGTACGGCAGCATCAGCCCGCTCATGAGGGCGGCGAAGGCGAGGTCGCGTCCTCGCCACGCCAGGCGCGAGAAGGCGAAGGCCGCGGCTGAGGAACTCAGCAGCGCTCCCGGCACGATCAGCACGACCAGCAGCAGGGTGTTGGCCGCGTAGCGGGCGAAGGGGGCTGCCGAGAGCGCGCCGGTGAAGTTGTCCCACTGGAACGGGGCGGGGATCCACTCCGGCGGGTAGCTGAAGATCTGGCTGGTGCCCATGAGCGAGCTGCGCACCAGCCACACGAAGGGCATCAGGCACAGGAAGGTCACCAGGGCCAGCAGCACGTAGACGACTGCGGTGAGCACCGGTCCGCGGCGTGCGCCTCGCGGCGCTCCGTCCGGCACACGGTTCCCCGCGGCGCCGCGGCCCGCAGGGGTGTCATCGGCATGCGCTCCGGTGGCCAGGGCGGTCGCGCCCGTGGACGTCGTCGGAGTGGACATCACTTGCTCCCCTCGGAGTAGACCCAGTAGCGGGAGGTGCGGAAGACGACGACGGTGATGGCCACGATGACGACGAAGAGGATCCAGGCCATGGCGGAGGCGTAGCCGAGCTGACCGTCGGTGAAGGCCTTGGTGTAGAGGTAGAAGACGTAGAACAGGGTCGCGTCGTTGGGCCCGCCGTTGGTGATGATGTAGGCGGAGTCGAAGTTCTGGACGGCGGCGATGAACCCGGTAATCAGGTTGAACAGGATGATCGGGCTGATGATCGGCAGGGTGATGTTCCAGGTCCGGCGGAGCGGACCGGCGCCGTCGACCTCGGCGGCCTCCATGAGCTCACGGGGCACTCCCTGCAGGGCCGCGAGAAAGATCAGGGCCATGTTGCCGAACCCCCAGATGGCGACCAGGGAGATTGAGGGCAGCGCGCTGGACTCCCCGTAGATCCACTGGGACGTCGGCAGGTGCAGCATTCGCAGCGCGGAGTTCAGCAGGCCCGCGGTGGGGTCGAAGAGCCACAGCCACAGCACGGCGCTGGCCACGGGCGGGACGAGCACCGGCAGGTAGAAGACCGTTCGGAAGAACCCCCGGCCGCGGCGCACCTGATGCATCAGGGTGGCCACCAGGAAGGCCACGATGACGGTTCCGGGGACCGCAAGCAGTGCGTAGAGGAACGTCGCCTTCAGAGAGGCGTAGAAGCGGGGGTCGGCGAAGATGGCCTCGTAGTTCTCGGTTCCGGCCCAGGTGGGGTTGGTGCCGATGGACCAGTTGGTCGAGCCGATGACCAGGGAGGCGATCATCGGGCCGACGGTGAAGACGGCGAAGCCCACCACCGCTGGGGCCGCGAGGAGGCGGCCCCAGCGGCTCTGGCTGCGGGCCAGCGCGCTGCGCGGGCGGACGCCGGCGCCCCGCCGTCCGTTCCGACTCCCGGGGTCTCGGCGATGCGGCGCCGCGGACCTCGAGGCGCCCGGTCCAGTCGAGCCGGTCTGCTCCTGGGTGGTCATGTTGCCCTCCTGGCCGTCGTGGGTGCTCGTCCGGTGCCAAGGCGTGAGCTGCGCATGGCGCCGTCCTGTCGGGCTCAGGCCGGGGCGCTGTCGGGGTAGGCGCCCTTGAGCTGGCCGTTGACCGTGGCAGCCAGGGTCTTGACGGCGTCGGTGACGTCACCGGGGGTGGTGACGATCGGGCCCATGGCGTTGGTGATCGTCGTGGCGACGGTGGTGAAGTCCTTGATGCGGTACGAGGGGTAGGCGACACCCGAGCCGATGGAGTCGATGACCGCGGTGCGGAAGCCCGCGGGGTGCGCCCCACCGGAGGTCCACTGCGAGATCTTGGCCTCGTCGGTGTAGTAGTCGGCCACCGCCGGCATCCACAGCCCGGCGGAGTACAGGTCGACCTTGGTGGGGTCGCTCAGGTCCGTCAGGAGCTGCAGGGCGAAGTCCTGGTGCTTGCTGGCCGCGAAGATGCTGGTCGCCCCGGACAGGGTGGTGGTGGCGTACTGCTGGTATTTGGGCAGGACGCCGGTGTCGTACTTCACGTCGGACTGGGAGAAGTCCAGGAGGCCCCAAGTGCCCTCGATCACCATCGCCACGCGCTTGCTGGCCAGGAGCAGCGAGGCGCTGGCGCCGAATGTGGTCGCCTGCGCGGGGGTGGGAGAGACCCGGTGCTCGTTGACCAGCTGGTTGATGTTCTGCAGCACCTCGATGGCCTCGGGGCTGTCGAGGTTGGTCTTGGTCCCGTCCTCGTTGAACATGTCCACGCCGTTGGACTGCAGCAGGGCGAAGAGCTGCGGGACCCCGGTCGGGGCCGCGAAGCCGTACCGCTGCACGTCGTTGGCATCGAAACCGGAGTCCGACGGCTTGCGCCCCTGGGAGTCCGCGGTCAGGGCGTCGGCGGCCTGGATCAGTTGGTTCCAGTCCCACGCGCCGTCCACGCTCGTCGGCACCGCGACCCCGGCCTGCGCGGCGGCCTCGGTGTCGTAGAAGAAGGTCATCGCCTCCTGGCAGGTCTGAGCGACCGCCCCGTCGGCGGAGTACCAGTGGATCGCACTGGGCAGGTAGTTGGCGAAGATGGCGTTGCCCGCGACGTTGACGAGCTTGCCCTGCTCCCCCAGACGCATGGACATCGACTCGGTCAGGTAGCCGGCGTCGGGCGGGGTGTTCGCTGCGAGCAGCGTGTTGATCTTCGTCTCGTAGTTGGTGGGGATGGACTGGGGCTTGGCATTCAGCCCGGCGCCCTGGGCGGCCGCGTCCAGCACTTTGGTGACGGCGTCCTTCTCGGCGCCGGTGCCCCAGAAGGTGAAGACGAAGTCGTTGGGGTCTGCGGAGCTGCCGGAGGAGCCGCAGCCGCTCAGCCCGAGGCTGACGCCTCCCAGGCCGAGCGCGCCGAGGGCGCTCATCCCGAGGAAGGAGCGCCGGCTGTGGCCGATAGGGGCCGCCGAGCCGGCGGGGATGGCGGGGTAACGACGTGCAGCCATGGGAACACTCCCTCGTGTCTGGGCCCAGCCGGAGGTCCCCACCCGAGGGCGTGGACCTCCGGCTCGCGCGTCAATGCGCAAGTCGAGATACGTTGCGAAACGCGTTTCGATGAACCGACACTAGAGCGGCGATATCGGTTTCGTCAAGATGTCTGCAGGCCCTAGACCTGCACGAAACACGTTGCGCCCAGGGCCCATCACCCACGTCCTTGACCTACCTTCGGGCCGGTAGCCTCACCCTGGCCGCAGGCATCGCCCCGTCTCCGGCCGGGCCGCTCTCGCAGCAGCCGCGCAGGAGCCGGTCCAGAGGGTCGAGGGGGAGCACTGGTGACGACATCGAGCACTCACACCCCTGGACGCGCGCCCACCCTGGCCGACGTGGCTCGCCGCGCCGGGGTGTCCAAGGCCACCGCCTCCAAGGCCCTGAACGGGCGCCCCGACGTCGGGCACGCGACCCGGGCCAAGGTGATGGCCATCGCCGAGGAGCTGAAGTTCACCCCCAACGAGGCCGCGCGCAGCCTGATGTCGGGGCGGACCCAGACGGTCGGTCTGCTGACCAACGACCTGGAAGGCCGCTTCGCCCTTCCCCTGATGATCGGCGCTGAGGACGCCCTCGGCGAAGCCGAGACCATGGCCCTGATGGCGAACAGCCGCGGACGCGCGGACCTGGAGACCGCCCACCTGCACGCGCTGCTGCGGCGCCGCGTGGACGGGATCGTCCTTGTCGGAGATGCCCCCGAAGCCCGTGAGCCGCTCGGGGAGGAGCTGGCGGTGCCCGCGGTCTACGCCTACGCCCCCTCCAGGCGCGAAGGTGACATCAGCGTGCTGGTCGACCACCGCGCCGACGGACACCTGGCCGCAGAGCACCTCATCTCCCAGGGTCGGGGCCGCATCGCCCACATCGCCGGTCCCTTCACCGCCGGTGAGAACGGCAACACCGCAGCCCAGCTGCGAGCTGCCGGCACTCTCGACGCGCTGAGCGCTCACGGCCTGGAGCTGATCGGAGGCCCTCCGCGCAGCGGGGACTGGACGGAGCAGTGGGGGTGGCAGGAGGCCGAGCGCCTGCTCGACTCCCATGACGTCGACGGCTTCGTCTGCGGCAACGACCAGATCGCCCGCGGCACGGTCGACCTGCTCATCAGCCGGGGCGTGCCCGTGCCAGAGGACGTGGCGGTGATCGGCTTCGACAACTGGCAGCAGATCGCCGCCCACAACCGGCTGCCGCAGAGCACCGTGGAGATGAACCTCTACGAGGTTGGGCGGATGGCTGCTCGGGCGGTGTTGCAGCCCGGCTTCCTGGACCCTGGTCACCATCTGGTCACCGGCAAGCTCATCGTGCGCCGCTCCAGCAGCGCAGACGCCTGACGCAGACGCCTGACGCAGGCGCCGAGGGGCACGCCCCGAGCCGCCGACTGCGGATGGGAGCGGGGCCGGCGGCTGGACCCATCGATGGGTCGAGCCGCCGGCCCCGCTCCCCGTGGTCACGCGGTGTGCATCGACCACTCAGAGGCCCCGAGGGCGGAGTAAGCGCCCCCTGTGGAGCGGCTTGCACTCAGCACGACTCGGACCGAGGTCGTCGAGACGGCGGTGAAGGAGACAGCGCTAGCCCTACCACTGGGGTTGACCGGGTAGGTGGTACCGGTCGCAAGCTGCACCGGACGCCACGTACCCGCGCTGTCGCGGTACTCCAGGCGCCACTCCTGCGGCAGGGCAACCCCGTCGCCGCTACCCTGTGCCGCGTCGCTCCAGAAGGTCAGCCTTGACGATGTCAGGGTCACCGCCTGGGCCCAGGTGTAGGTGAGGGTCTCGCTGGCCGGCCTCCCTGTGGGGCGGTAGCTGCCCCACAGCCGTACCTGCTCATCGATACCGGCGGCCAGCACGGAACCGTCGTTGAGCGCTGCGCTCCTGTTCCAGGCGGCGGTGAAGGACGTCTGCACGGAGGCAGACCCGCTGACGTCACGTCCAAGCCCCGAGCCCGTACGGGCCAGAGTGATCGTGGCTCCGGCCGCGACGTCGCGCAGGGCGACCGAGACGGGTCGACCGGCGCTGGTGAGCTGGGCGACCACAGCCCCCGTGCCGACCGTGACGTCGTACACACCGGCCGCCAGGCCCTTGACGGACAGCACCGGGGAGCTGGTCCCGCCGCGAGGCCCGCTGACCATCAGCGTCAGCCGGTCAGCGCCAGTAGAGAGCTGGGCGCGGGAGTACTTGGCTCGCGACAGAGACACCAGCACCCCCGACGGCGCCACGAAGAGTCGCTGGCGCACCCCGTCGCTGGGCACCACGGTGTAGGTGCCGCTGGCCAGGCTCACCTCGCCGCCGTAGGCGTACAGGCCTACCACCGGGTCGTTCACGACCGCGACGGCCGCGGTGCGGACCCCACCCCAGAATCCGAGGTCGCACTCCCCAGACCAAGCCCACCACCCGTCCAGGTTGGGGATGTGGTCGTAGTTGCTGGGGCCCTTCTCGCTCTGGAACTGCCAGGAGGCAGCGCCGTAGTTGGCGCTGGCGGCCTCGATCTGCCCGGAGTTGATGTTCGCCCAGCCAGCGAAGTAGGCGCCGTAGGTGGAGCGGACGGCGTCGGCGTAGTCGGCGTCTGTGGGTGTGGCGTAGGTGGTCAGGTACTCCTGCTGCTGCCAGGCACCCAGGTGGGTCTCGTAGCCCAGGTTCCACCAGGACTCGCCCATGTGGCGGTTGTCCGAGCCGTAGAAGTACCACAGGGGCTGCAGGCCACGGCAGGCCAGCGAGGCGTTCTGGACCTTGGTGGCCAGAGCGCTGTTGCCGTACATCGAGGCCAGGGTGTAGTTGGTCTCGAACCCTGTGGTGTCGATGCTGGCTTCGGAGGCGAAGGGGTACTTCTGGGCGAAGAGCGCGTCGCGCTTGCGGTCCAGGTACCCCTGCAGGGCGCTGGCCTCGCCGGTGAGCCCTTCGTAGCGCAAGGCCGCCAGGATCTCGGGGTAGGTCCCCTCGCCCATCAGGCCCAGGTCGTGCGCGGCGTCCCCGATGGGTGTCGGCAGCGGGATCTTGGTGTACATCGCCTCCAGGGTCCGAAAGCACATCGTCAGGTACTCGCGTGCGGAGAAGGCGGTGCGCTGGCCGGGCCAGGCAGTAGCCACCTCGTACATGTGGAAGTAGGTGTTGGCGATGTGGGTGTAGTTGTAGGCCCGCCACACACCCTGGTCGTTCGGGCTGCCGTCGCGTCCATCGAACCAGCGGTACACCTGCCAGGTGCGGGCACCGTTCTCGGTGCGGCTCTGCAGGTACCCGAGGATGAAGCGCTGCAGGAAGTAGTCCACCGAGGCGATCTCGCTGCCCACCGGGTCATCGACGTTCTTGCGAGCCAGGAATGCAGCGGGCCCCAGGCCCAGGTCGTCCGAGCCGCCGGCCATCCACTCCTTCCACCCGCCACCGGGGTAGTCGTCCCAGGTGATGAGCTTCTGACGGGCCATGTCCCACTGCAGGTAGGCACCGTCGTAGCCACGGGTGGTCTTGGCCTGCTGCTTGGTGGTCAGGAAGGTGGTGCGGGCGTTGATGACCTTGTCGATGGGCTCGGTGGCCCAGTACTGCAGCACCGAGGTGCGTCCCTGCCCGTAGGCGATGGTGACGCTGTTGGCCCCGAGCGAGGCGAAGGTGAGCTGGTACAGGGAGTAGCCGTTGCGGGTGCCCTGGGAGGTGACGGTGATGTTCTTGCCGCTCTGGCCGGTGATGCTGGTGATGCCGCCTGCGGCGCGCACCGCCAGGGTCACCTTGGAGGCGGTGGGCACGACCATGCCGGGCAGGCTGATGACGTCGGGGACGCCGGCGGCGAACAGCACGTCGCGCAGGCCCTGGTAACTGCCGGCCCAGGCGAAGGTGAAGCCGTAGGTCTTGGACTCCCCCGGTGCCAGGGTCAGGGAGGTGGCGGGCAGGTACTGGGCTGCCTGAGCCTTGCGGGCGACGACGGCGTTGGCGGAGTGCACGTAGTACTCCACCAGGCCCTCCCACGCGGGGTCGTTCTCTGCGAAGGGTCCTTCGTTGTAGCGGGCCTTGTTCTTGAACTCCAAGGAGGTCCCGGCCTGTGGGGTCATCACCAGGTAGGGCGCTTCACCGTTGGGGCGCTGCCAGTAGAGGTAGGACCCGTCCTTTGCCACGAAGGAGTGCCGGCCGACGTTCTGCTCGTAGATGGCGCTCTGGTCCTTGGCCCACCAGCTGTTCATGGGCAGGGGGAAGCCTACGTCCAGGACCTCCAGCTGGGCACCGGAGGTGTTGGTGAGGGTGAAGGTCCAGCTGAGCTGGTCACCGCTGGTGCCGGCGAGCTTGTAGACCTGGGTCAGGCGGAAGTCGCGGATGCCTGCTGCGTTGGCGGCGCTACCGGCGTAGGTGACGGTGACGCTGGAGGGGTCGGAGGTGACGGTGCGGATGTCATCGGACAGGCCCGTCACCGCAGGGCGCGGGGAGGCCTCTCCGGCCTTGCGGACGCTGAAGACCATGTCCCCGAGCCAGCGGGAGTCGTTGACGTTGAAGTTGGGGCGGTTGGTGGGGTTCAGGACGAAGTTCGTGCGGTAGGCGTCCTGGAATTGGTGAGGCGGTACACCCCGCCGGTGACGTCGTCGATGGCGACGTCGAAGGTGCCCGAGGTCAGGGGGCGCGCCGCGGCGCGCGCTGCGGGGGCTGTGGCGACCTGGGCCGCCTGCATAGCCAGCGCCGAGGTGGCGGTCATGGCCAGGACCCCGGCCAGGACGGTGCGGCGCGAGGGGGCCGCCGAGATCGAGGTGGGGCTGGTGGGAGCGAGCGGGGAACTGTCGTGGGTCGTCATCGACCGGCTCCTGGTGGTGGTGGTGCGGTGCCGGTCATCGCAGGGGCGCGAGCCGACGTGGTGAGCCGTCCATGGCATCGGTGCGCAGCCGAACTGACACACCATGTCCTGCTTCAACAAGTGCTGTGGGTGCTGCTCGTGGCGCCCGGCTGCAACCAGGCGCCACGAGCAGCGGGGAGGACGCTGCGGAAGGGCTCAGCGCTCGGCGTCACCGAGCCACACGCGCATCTCTCCGGCTCCGCGGTTGGCCCAGGCGTAGTAGGGGACGAGCGTCAGGTCCGCGGGGATGCGGTGGGGCGGCTGGTCGCTGTACAGACCGGACCCCTCGCGCACGACGCGCTCCCCGCGCAGCTGCAGCGATATGACACCGGGCAGCCCTGGCACCTCGACCAGGTCGGGCTCGCTGCGCCGGCCCAGGCGCAGGTCGACCAGGGGTGCGGGGTTGTCGGCCTCCTCGGCGGCGTAGACGAACGGCCCGCGCGTCACGGCGACGTGACCGGCTTCGGTGGTCACGCGGGGGTCGGCCCACAGGCGGCGCACGCGCACGTCCAGCTCTACCGCGAGCTCGTCGTCGACCTGCCAGGTGCGGGTGACCGAGAGGTAGCCGTCAGCGCCCACCAGACCGTCGTCGAGCGGCTCGCCGTTCAGGCTGAGGCGAGCTCCGGCTGTCCAGCCGGGAATGCGCAGCGACAGGGTGAAGGGTGCCGTCCCGGCCTCCTCTATGCGGACCGCGGTCCGCCCGCCCCAGGGGGCGTCGGTGGTGATGCGCACGCCGGCCCAGCCGCCGGAGGTCTCGAAGCGGGCGGTGCCCCCCAGCGCCAGGTGGATCACCAGCTCGTCCTGTCCCTGCGCGTAGGCGTAGGAGGTCAGCGAGGTCAGTAGCCGGGCGATGTTCGGGGGGCAGCAGGCGACGTGGAACCACTCGTGGCGCTCGATGCCGCCGCGGCTGGCCAGGACGTTGTCGTAGAAGAAGTGCTCACCGTCGGCCGACAGGCCCGCCAGCACCGCGTTGTGCAGGGCCAGCTCCATCGCGTCGCCGTAGCGGCGGTGGCGGTCGATGCCGAGCATGCGCTGGGCCCACATCATCAGTCCGATACCGGCGCAGGTCTCGGCGTAGGCGGTCTCGGTGGGCAGGTCGTGGTCGCGGGTGAAGCCCTCGTTGATCACGGTGCTGCCGATGCCGCCGGTGACGTACGTGCGCGCAGACAGCAGGTGGTCCCACAGGCGGCGGCAGGCCTCCAGCAGGGAGGCGTCGTCGGTGTCGCGGGCGAGGTCGGCCATGGCGGAGTACAGGTACATCGCGCGCACCGAGTGCCCCACGGCCTCGTGCTGCTCGCGCACGGGGGCATGGGCCTGCCAGTACTGCCGGGTGCGGCCGGGGTGGTTCTCGCCGGCGAAGTGGTCCCCGAACCAGCCGGTGGTGCCGCGCCGATCGGCCTCGAGGTCGAAGAAGAACGGCTCCTGGCCGCGCTCCTCAACGAAGTAGCTGGCCAGCTCCAGGTGGCGACGGTCGCCGGTGGCGGCGGCGAGCTTGACCAGGGCCAGCTCGACCTCCTCGTGGCCGTCGTAGCCGCGCAGCTGGCCTGGGCCGCGCCCGAAGACGGCGCCGATGTGGTCGGCCAGGCGCACGACGACGTCGAGCAGGGTGGTCTTGCCGGTGGCCCGGTGGTGGGCGACGCCGGCCTCGATGAGGTGGCCGGCGCAGTAGAGCTCGTGGGCGTCACGCAGGTCGGTGAACCGCTGCTCGGGGGCGACGTTGGTGAAGTGGGTGTTCAGGTAGCCGTCGGGCTGCTGCGCGGCGGCCAGCAGGGCGACCACCTCCTCGACGTCGGCCTCCAGGACCGGGTCGGGGTGCGTGGCCAGGCTGTAGCTGGCGGCCTCGATCCACTTGGCGACGTCGCTGTCCCAGAAGACGTGCGGGACGCCGTCCTCAGGGCGGGGGGTGCCCGCCAGGGCGCGCAGGTGACCGACGCGCTCGAGCTGGGCGCGCTGGAAGGGGATGGTCCGGGTGCGGACGACCTCGATGCGGGGGGCCCAGAAGCCGTCGGCGACGGTGGCCTGGGGAAGCGGCAGCGGCACACTCGCCGGTGCGGAGCTCATCCCGTCTGCGGTGGTGGTGGCCAGGTCGTGGTGCGGGCTGTCTGGGGCCGCGGCGTTGCTCGCGGACGCGGTAGCGGCGGGCAGTGTGGAGGTCATCGCTGGCTCCTGGGGCTTGAAGGTGCAGGGATCGGCGGCGTCATCGACGCCGAACGGGTCGAGGGGGTCAGCCCTTGAGGGCTCCAGAGAGGAACCCGGCCACGTAGTGGCGCTGGAGCAGCAGGAAGATCAGGACGCAGGGCAGGGCGAGGACGACGACACCGGCCTCGGTGGCGCCGTAGTCGACGACGCCCATCACCTGGCTGCGCAGGCTGGCCACAGCCAGCGGCAGGGGCTGCTTGTCGGTGTCGCTGATGAGCACCAGCGGGGTGATGAAGTCGTTCCACGCCGCGAGGAAGGCGAACATCCCCACCGTGATCAGGCCCGGCTTGACCGCGGGGAGCAGGACGCGGCGCAGCGCACCGAAGGTGGTGCACCCGTCGACCATGGCCGACTCCACCAGCTCGCGCGGCACCGCCTCGAAGGAGATGCGCATCATGAAGGTGGCGAAGGGCAGCTGGAACATGGTCATCACCAGGGCCACGCCGAACAGGCTGTTCTGCAGGCCCAGCTGGTTGAGCAGCACGTACAGCGGCAGCAGCAGCGTGGCGTAGGGGACCATCAGGATGGCCAGGACCGTCAGGAACAGCGCGTTCTTGCCGGGGAAGGTGAACCACGCGAAGGCGTACCCGCCCAGGGTGGAGACCACCAGGGTGAACAGGACGGTCAGCACCGAGACGTAGGTGGAGTTCCACAGGAACGACAAGATCCCGGCCTGGTAGCTCGCCAGGGTCTGGTAGTTGCCGAAGCCCCAGCCGTCGACCTGGGCGGTACCGCCCTGGGGGCTGACCGAGGCGACACCGGCCCACAGCAGCGGCGCCAGGAAGAGCAGGGCCAGCGCCCCGGTGAGCACGTAGCGCGGCATCGCTGCGACGGCGCTGCGTCCGGCGCTGCGGCCGCGGGCAGGACCGTCTCCGTGCAGGACCGCCTCGGCGGTCCGGACGTCCGGTCGGGCGCCCGTGGGCGTGGTAGTGGTGGGGCTGGTCATGGTCAGTCCTCCTTGCCGCGGAGCCCGCGGAACTGCACGACGTTGATAACCAGCAGCGCGGCGAGCACCACGATCGAGAGGGCGGCGGCGCGTCCGAGGTCGTTCTGGCCGCCGAAGGCGGTGTTGTAGACCAGCTGGACGAGGGTGACCGTGGAGTTGTCGGGGCCGCCCTTGGTGAGGATGTAGAACTGGTCGAAGGCCAGCAGCGACCCGGTGACGCACAGGATCGTGCACAGGGCCAGCGACGACTTCAGCAGCGGCACGGTGATCTGCCAGAAGATCTGCCAGCGACGGGCGCCGTCCATGCGGGCGGCCTCGTAGACCTCACCGGGGATGCCCTGCAGGCCCACGAGCAGCAGCAGCATGTAGAAGCCCGCGAAGCGCCAGACGATGAGCACCACCGTGGAGATCAGCGCCGAGGTGGGCGTGCCCAGGAACGAGATGGTCCCGACGTCGAAGCCCAGCAGGCGCAGCAGCCCGGGGATCGGTGAGGCCTGCGGGGAGTACAGGGCGTAGAAGAGCAGGGAGGCCGAGGCCAGGCCGAGGGCGCTGGGGAGCAGGAAGGAGGTCCGCAGCACCGAGGTCCAGCGGCTGGACTCCTGGACCAGCATCGCCAGGCCCAGGGCCAGTGCGATGAGGATCACCGTGGTGACGACGGTGTAGGTGAGGGTGAAGCGCACCGCGGGCCAGAACAGCCGGTCGTCGAGGGCGTCGGTGAAGTTGGTGGGGAAGTTCAGGCCGCGGTCGCCGGCGAACAGGCTCCAGTCCGAGACCGACATGCGGAAGACCAGCAGGGTCGGGAGGACGAAGAAGACGGCGACGAAGGCGGCGGTGGGGGCGGCGTAGGCCCACCCGATGAGGTGGTCGCGGTTTCGACGCCTTCGCTGCGTTGGCGACGCGGTCCCGGGCTGTGCCTCCGGGGGCGCCGGGGTGCTGGTGGCCACGGGGGTCTCCCTCTTGTGGGTCGAGGTTGGCTACGGATGTACGGGGCGTGCGGTGCAGTGGAAGCCTGGGGCGGGCGCGGCGCTGGAGGTGCGCCCGCCCCAGGAGTGGGGGCCCGAGCCCGGAGTCAGCTGCGGCGCGGGCTAAACCGCTCACTGGCTCTGGGCTAGGAGGCCTCGGGGCCTCCTAGGCCGGTGCGCGCGGGCAACGCGCGCACCGGCCTCGGGGGCGTGGGTCAGCCGGCGAGGGCTGCGGTGATCGCGTCGTTGTCCGTCTCGAGCTTGGCGGCGTCCGGGGTGCCGTAGACCTGGTCGCGGATGAGCGTCAGCCAGGGGCTGCCCGCGGCGTTGAACGCGGTCTGGAAGTTCGGCGCGTACGGCGTCTTGCTGTCAGCCGCCGAGGCGATCTCGTTGATGGTCGCCAGGCGCGGGTCAGCCTGGCTGTACTGGTTGTCGGCCAGGTCCGAGCGGGAGGGCGTGGTGCCGTTGGCGGCCAGGACGTCGACCTGGGCCTCGTCGGACATCAGCCAGGACAGGAAGTTCCAGGCCTGGTCGGACTGGGTGGAGTCCTTGGAGATGCCGATGCCGTCGCCGCCGATGAAGGTCGAGCCGCCGCCGTCGACACCGGGGATGGGGGCGACGCCGACGTCGACGGTCTTGGAGACGGTGGAGAGCAGGGTGGCCGGGTAGGGCATGACGCCGACCTGGCCGTTCTGGAAGCCGGCGGTCCAGGTGGCGCCGGTCTCGTCCTGGGCGCCGGGTGCGATGGCGCCGGCGGTGTTGAGCTCGTTCCAGGTGGCGTAGACCTGCTGGGCGGTGTCGCTGTTCAGCAGCGACTCGGTGCCGTCCTCGTTCATGACGTCCTCGCCGCTGGCCCAGACCATCGGGAACCAGGTGAAGACGTTGCAGCCGCCGCAGTTGCCGCCGAAGTAGGTGCCGTAGGTGTCGGCCTTGTTCAGCCCCTGCACGGCGAGGGCCTGCTCCTTGAACTCCTCGACGGTCGTGGGGCCCTTCTCGGGGTCCAGGCCCGCCTCGCGGTAGAGGTCCTTGTTCCACATCATCACGGAGAGGTCGAGCACGAACGGGAGCACGTACTCGGCGTCCTCGTAGGTGCCGGCGCTCAGGTGGCCCTGGTTGATGGTGTCGGCCTCGGGCAGGGCGTCGATGTTGGTGGTGATGTCCTTGAACAGGCCCTGGGAGGTCCAGTTCGGGGTGTAGACGATGTCGGCGGCGAACAGGTCGGGCAGGCCACCGCTTCCAGCGGCGGCGCCGACCTTGGTGACGTAGTCGTCGTTGGGGACGACGGTCAGCTCGACCTGGTTCTCGTGGCTGGAGTTGTAGGCCTCCACCAGGGCCTTGGCCTGCAGCTCTAGGGGAGCCCGGGTCCACAGCGTCAGGGTCGCGCCGTCGTCGGTGCCCTCGGGGCTGGTGACGGTGGCCGACTGCGACGCGCTGGCGCCCCCTCCACCACCGCAGGCGGCCAGTCCGAGCACCAGGCCAGTGGCCGCCACCGCGGCCAGGGTGCCGCGCAGTCGTCCGGTCCAGTTGTAGCTCATGGGCTCCTCCTCGAGCGCTCATGCCAACCGAGTTGCGACCTTTGCAACTCGAAACATGGTTTCGGAGCGTTTCGCAATGTTGATCAAACATGTAGCCTGCTCAGCATGCCTCACGCTGTCACCAACCCCGAGTGGGGCGAGCGGTCCGTAACCGATTTCGGAATCCTGGGGGGCAGCGCAAGGGATGTCAAGCACCTCCGTCACGGCGGGGGTACCAAGATGAGCGTCATGACCGAGGTGTTCGCGCCGACCAGCGCTGGTCGCACGGCGACGCTGCGCGACGTCGCCCGCCTGGCAGGGGTCTCCACCGCCACCGCCTCCAAAGCGATCAACGGCCGTCCAGATGTCAAGGCCGCAACCCGGGAGCGGGTGCTGGAGGCGGCTCGCCAACTCGCCTTCTCCCCCAACGCGGTCGCGCGCAGCCTGTCCGCCGGGCGCACCGGGACCGTCGGCCTGCTCACCTCCGACTTGGAGGGACGGTTCTCGCTACCCGTGCTCATGGGCGCCGAGGACGCGCTGGGGGTCCACGAGACCTCGGTCTTCCTCTGTGACGCTCGAGGTGACGCGATCCGCGAGCAGCACCACATCCGCGCGCTGCTCTCGCGCCAGGTCGACGGGCTGATCGTGGTGGGGGCCCGACCCGACTCCCGGCCGTCCCTGGGCCAGCACCTGCCGGTGCCGGTCGTGTACGCCTACTCCCCCTCGGAGGACCCGCAGGACCTGTCGCTCGTAGTCGACAACGAAGCCGGTGGCCGCCTCGCGGTAGACCACCTGATCACCTCCGGCCGCACCCGGATCGCGCACATCACCGGCGACCCCGGCTATGGCGCCTCCCACGACCGGGTGCGCGGCGCCCGGGAGCGGCTGGCGGAGGCGGGTCTGGGGCTGGCCGGCGACCAGGTGTGGTTCGGCAGCTGGACCGAGGGCTGGGGCCGGGGCGCGACGCGGATGCTGCTCGAGCGCAACCCCGGCGTCGACGCCATCTTCGCCGGGTCCGACCAGATCGCGCGCGGCGTGCTCGACGTGCTCCACGAGAAGGGCCTGCGCGTGCCGGAGGACGTGGCGGTCATCGGCTTCGACAACTGGGAGGCGATGGCCGGCGAGTCGCGACCAGCGCTCACGACGGTCGACATGCAGCTGGAGGTGCTGGGCCGGCGTGCGGCCGAGCACCTCTCCGCGGCAATCGCCGGGCGGAGCCGGAAGGGGACGGTCGAGCTGCCGTGCCGCCTGGTGCAGCGCTCCTCCACCGCTCCGGTGTTGTGAGATCACCTTTCTTCGCGACGTGCGAGGTAGGCGCGCTGTCAGCGACCGGCCCTGACCGGTCCGCGGTCAGTCGGTCCGGACCATGCACCAAGCGGCGTCGAAGTTGCAGCCCTCGAGGTCGCTCTGCCGCATCCACACCTGCAGGTTCCCCAGGTCACCGAACCACCCCGACAGGTGGGTGTAGCTCTCGACGCCCAGCAGTAGCCGGTGCCGGTCCCCGTCTGCCAGCGGCAGCACCACCGACAGCACCTCCTCAGCGGTACGGCTGGCGTGCTGGGCGTGACCGTAGGCGTGGGTGGTGTTGTAAGGCGCACCCCGGTAAGGGATCTGGCGCTGCACCATCCAGGCGCGGCCGTACCCCTCGCGCAGGTCCTGCGCCGCATCGAAGACCCCCGCCGTGGCTTGGGCGAAGTCGAAGACCGCAGGCAGGTTCCACGGGGGCAGGAAGGTGCCCGCCTGGCACACCGCAGCAGAGGGGTAGCCATCCAGGGCACTCGTATCGGGGCCCTGGATGAGCAGGGAGCGGTCCGGCGCGGCAGTCCAGCGCACCAGCCACGCCCCAGCGGCTGCATCATCAGCTTCCTGGCCGAAGGTGCGCAGGTCGTGGAAGACCTCCAGCGCGCCAGCGGTGGGCAGGCCCTCGTCGTGCAGGGGCCACCCGGCCTTGACCTTCGCCTCTGAGACGCCGTGGAGGTCTTCCAGGCAGATGGTGATGACGTGCGCCAAGGGCAGGCCACTGGCCGCCTGAGGCCAAGTCTCCAGCGGTGCCACGGCTGGGCCCCCGAGCCAGGAGACCCTTCCCCCGCTGGTCCACAGGTTGCGCACCTCCTCGACGCCGGCGGGGAAGGACTGGTCACTGAAGGTGGGGGCGTAGGCGACGCTGCTCGTCAGGGAAGCCGCAGCAGAGCCGTTGGCCTTCAGCCAGCGGTCCACCTCGCTGTAGGTGGCGTTGATGGGGGCCAGGTCTGGGTCACGTCCCCTGTAGTGGTGTAGATCGTTCTCACCGTGCGGGGTCAGCTGGTGGGGATCATGCCGTCGTCGCGGCCCCGGTGTCGATGCTGATGCCGCCGTCCGTGACAGCACCGGGGACA
>NZ_VKAC01000022.1 GCF_008041935.1 Quadrisphaera setariae | reverse complement strand
TCCTCCACCCACCGAATTGCGGCTTCGGAGAGCGGTCACCATGAGAGTACGCAACGCAGGCCCGTGCGCGCGAGTGGCGCCACCAGATGTCACCTCTTGGCCACGTTGTCGATCAGATGGTCGGTCGGGTGAGAGCCACCGGTAGTGGTTCTCCAGGCGCGTCGAGGCGCCGTCCCCTTCCCCCTCGCCGGTACCGATAACGGCACCAGTTCTGTTCAGGCTGCTGGCGCCGCCGCTCATCCGGTGGCCACGCAGGGCGCGTTGGCGCTGTCCCCGGCTCCTGTGCAGGTGCCGGGTCGACGTCGCGGTTGCCCGCGTGGCCCTCAGCGGGCTCGTCGTCGTACGGGTCCGTGCACGGTGTCCTACCGGCTGGTGGCTGCGCGCTGCGGGGCGCGGGTGCTGCGCGCGCCGGGGTGGCTGCGCACGGTGCGAGCCCACCCAGCAGTGGCGGGGCTGCGCGCGGACCGGGCGCGCACCGTGCTCGAGGTGGCCGAGGTGCTGGCGTTGACGGCGCGGGCGGACTCCACCGCCGCTCCCACGTGGCCAGCGCTGGTGGAGGCGAGCGGGTACTCCCGGGCGACGGTGGCGCGGGTGCTGG
The DNA here is from genome assembly GCF_008041935.1 of Quadrisphaera setariae. Classification (NCBI taxonomy): domain Bacteria; kingdom Bacillati; phylum Actinomycetota; class Actinomycetes; order Kineosporiales; family Kineosporiaceae; genus Quadrisphaera; species Quadrisphaera setariae. The sequence goes on along the minus strand of NZ_VKAC01000022.1, from coordinate 19,791 downwards.
CGTGGCTGCACACCCAGCGGCTGCTGGTGACGTTGGAGAACGGCTCCACTGAGCAGTTCCGTCCTCAGCCTCGTCCGCGTCGGGATCGTCCGGCTCCCGTGCCGGTGGAAGGCAACCGCGCGGCGGTGTACCTGCTGACTGAGCCCCTACCCGATCCCGTCCCTGAACGTGCCCAGCAGGCGGGCGACGTGGAGCAGGCTCGCCAGAGCTACCAGGACCAGGGTGGGCACTACCGCCCCACCGCGACACCCGACCAGGGATCAGCGCAGGTCAACACCCCCCAAGCCACCGTTCACAGACTTGAGACCCCCCCGCACCTCTCCCGTAGGGAGAGTGTGAAGAACAACCCCGCACGCGCGGGCGCGCGTAGGTCAAGCGCCGCAGATCCGTGGTCGACCAGGTCAAACAGAACCGTGACAGCTCCCGGGTCTGCGGCGGGAAGAGCAGCCCTGACGCCGGGGGGTGGGTCGCAGGTCGCCGGCACTTTCTGCTCCGGCACCCACTCGGATGCCGCCACGGCTGGAGACCCTGGCCGGCAGCCGACTGAGCAGGTCACCAAAGGCCAGCGCCGCGCGGCGCTGCTGGCGGTGGCCGAGCAGTTGCGAACCCGGGCGCTGGACCTGCGTCCGCTGTCGGTGGCGGCGGTGGCCTCGGTGATCCGCGACCAGGTCGCCCAGGGCTGGGGGGTGGAGGACTTCGTGTGGGCCATCGACCACACCCCCGACGGCAAGGCCCGCACCTACACCGCCGGACCCCAACCGTCCTCAGCACCGTTGTCGATGGCGTCGTCGATGCCTTCCTCGGTGGTCGACGTCGACCACGCCGATCGCAGCGCCGCCGAACGGCGCCGTCGGGGCGTGGTGGTCGACGGGGGCGCACGGCCGGCACGGGCGGTGGCCTACCCCGCGGCGTGGCTGCGCTGGCGCCTGGCGCCCTGGCGAGGGCTGGCGGGGCCGGTAGTCGCCAGCCGCGCCGCTGCCGCGCAGCGCTCGGCGGCCGCCGCTGCTGCTACTGCGGCCCGGCGTGCCGAGCAGGCCGCGGCCACGGCGGCCTCGGTGCCGCCGCCGGTGGTGCTGGCCGAGGCGCGGGCGGCGCTGAGGGCTCGTTGGGGGCGGGGAAGCGGCCCGGGCGCAGCGGGCAGGTCTGGTGCGTGAACTCGCCCGGGCCGGGAGCGTGGCAGCACAGCGGCACCCGGCCCCGGGCGGGAGCACGGCCCCGTGCGCCAGGGCCGGGGGCTCGGTGGTGCCCGTGGCGGACCAGCGTGAGCGGCGCCGGGTCCTCCCCCCTCCGGGCCTTGCGGACCCGGAGGCGGGGAACGGGTGCTCTCACTCGATCAGTTGGTGGCCGCCGACCAGAACGGCGCCGGCGGTGACTAGGCCCGCGATGACGGCGGTCGCCAGGACAGGAGTCGCCACGAAGGTGAGCACCCCCACGAGGCAGCCGAGGGTGACGGCGACGAACAGCAGCAGGACGGTGCGCTGGGTGAACGGTGCAGGGCGGGCGGGGGTGGGCTGGGGGGTGGTCATGATCGTGATCTCCGGTTCTGCGAGGTGTGCTGGGGTGAGGGTTGGGGGAGCGTCGGGCTCGGCGTGGGATGTCGTACGCGTTCCAGTCATGCAGGGCCTCCAAGCGGTTTCGGGTTGGTGCGGGGGCGTCATCGGCAGGGTCCGGGACGGGTCGTACCGGACCCCGTCGCTGGTCTCACCGTCGTTGCGATGTCCAGTCACCCCGGCGCTGATGCACGGGGGCTGGCGGGCAGTGCGACCTCGGCGAGGTGGTCCGGAACGGGGTGGTGCCGGTGCTGGGGGCAGGGCCATGGCAGGTCTCCAGGACGTGAGGATGGACGTGGACCAGCCCACCGGCGGTGGGCTGGAAGGGCCAGGACTTGAACTAACGGCGGCGCTATTCGGTGCGCTAATGCCGCCTGGAACAGATGAGCGGGGCGGACAGTGCGCGAGTGGAGCTGGTTGCGTCCACTGCTGCGGCCCTGCCGGTGACAAGAGGTTCGCCATCCGCGGCGAAGGAGTGTTAACGGCGGCGCTGGGTCGTGGTGGTTGGGCCCGTGGCGGGGTGCGGGGGTAGGTGTCCGGGCTGCGGTCGGCGGGGGTGCCGACGGCGCCTGGCGGCGCGTCGAGCACCCAGCGCCGTCCTTCGCCCTGGCTCGCGTCGCGCCCGGCGCTGGGGCGCCGGTCGTCTCGAACCTGCGGTTCGAGCTGATGGGCGCTGGGCGCCCATCAGGGGTTCCAGCCCGCCCACCCGCCGGCCTAGGGTGTCGGTACCAGCGTGGGAGAGCGAGATATGGCATTGCGCTTCGCTTATGCCTTCTCGTCCCGAGCTCGCTGCGCTCGCCCCGGGAGTACCGGCCCTACGGGCCGGTCGGGACGGCCCTTGAGGGCCGCCCGGAAGGGCGGGGCGCGTAGGCGGTACGGCGACAGAGCGGAGGGGTCGGCGATGGTGCGGGGCACCCCGGGGGTGACGCGGAAGCGGACGATCTCGGTGCGGGTCTCGGATGCGGAGTGGGCAGCGTGGGAAGCCCGCCGTGACGCATCGGGCCGGGCGGAGATGGGCGCGTGGGTGCGCGCGGTGGTCTTGGACGCTGAAGGACTGGGGACTGCGGGGGTGGCGGGGTCGCGGGCTGGTGACGTCCCGGTGGTGCCGGCGGTGAACGCGGCGGCGTATGAGGCGCTGGTGGGGGCGGCGAACAACCTCAACCAGCTGACGCGGTACTCCCACCAGAACGAGGCGTTGGCGCCGGGGGTGGGTGAGGCGGTGGCTGCGGTGGTGGCGGCGGCGCGGGCGGTGCGGGGCCGGCGGGTCTTTGAGCCCGCCGAGCCCGTCGAGGAGCCGGTCGAGCCCGCCGGTCAGCCTGACGAGCCGGTGGATCCGTGGGTCAGCCGCCCCCGGCGCCGCGTTGAGCCCTTCGCTGAGGCTGACCTCGGCGCGGTCATTGACGGTGGCGCTGACGACGGCTCTGGGGTTCCTGTGTCCTCAGCTGTGTCTGCTGATGGGTCTTCTTCGGCGGCTGAGGAGGACCGGCGGCCGGCGGGCTGGGAGGCGATGAGCTTGCGCGAGCGGGCGCAGTGGCTGCAGCGGTGAGGCAGAGGGTGAGGCGGGGATGATCCCGCGGATCACGCGGGGGTCCTCAGCTCGGGCGGCGCTGGCCTACGACTTCGGCCCGGGGCGGCGTGAGGAGCACGTGGACGCTCGCACCGTGGCCGGCAACGTGCCCGGGGGCTGGCAGGACCAGGCGGTGATGATCGATGAGACCGTCGCTGCCCGCCCGGGAGTGGTCAAGGGGATCTGGCGCACCAGCTTGCGCGCAGCGCCGCAGGACCGGGTGCTCCCCGATGCCGAGTGGGGACGCATCGCCACCGGCTACGTGGCCGCGATGGGGTTGACCGAGCACCCGTGGACGGCGACCCGCCATGGGGAGGACCACATCCACCTGACGGTCTCGCGGGTGTCCTGGTCGGGCACGGTCGCCTCGCTGTCGCATGACTTCGCCAAGGCCCAGAGCGCCTGCCGCAGCATCGAGGTCGCCCATCAGCTGGTGGATGCCTCGACCCGGTATGACCGGGCGCGCCCGCAGATCAGCCACGGGGAACGCGAACGCGCGCAGCGCCTGGCCACTCAGGCCGTCGTGGGCGGTTCGTCGCACTCCACGCAGCCGCTGGCCGGCAGTGAGCGGGAACGGCTGCGGGAGCTTGTGGGGACTGCGACCGAGCTGGCCGCCGCCAGCGGGAAGGGCCGGGAAGGGTTCGAGGAGCACCTGGGCCGTTCGGGGGTGCTGTTCCGGGCCAACGTGGCCTCCACCGGGCGGGTGTCGGGGTACTCCTACGGCCTGGCTGGTCACGTGGATGCCGGCGGGACGCAGGTGTTCTTCAAGGGCTCCCAGCTGGGCAAGGACTACACCTGGGCGGCGACCAGCGCTCTACTGACCCAGTCCGGGGAGCAACTGTCGGGCAAGCCCGCCATCGGTGCGGCTCTGCAGGTAGGGCAGGGACCTGCGCCTAAGCCAGCGCGAGAGCCAGCGCGAGAGCCAGGACAGACGCCGGCTCAGAACCCGGCTCACGGGCTGGGGGAGCAGTCCCACCGCGAACGCCTCCTGGTCGAGCACCACGCGGTGGTGGCCCAGCGTCAACAGCTCACCCGCGACCGCATCACCGCCCAGAGTTCCCACCGCGGTGCGCTTTCGGCGCTGGGGGCAGCAGGACGAGCCCTGGAGGTGGCTAGCCGCTCTCACCGGGAGGCGAGCGCGGAGTGGCACCAGCTGGCGCGCGAGGTTGAGCGCACTGCGGTCGCGGTCGCCACAGCGATCGCGGCCGGACAGGAGCTGTCGGCGGTGCGGCGAGCCCGTGAGCAGCTGGCCGCACCGTGGGCGGTGCTCGGGGGACGGCCCACCGCCGCAGCGCAACGTGCCGCGGCCGTGCTCGAGGCGCAGCGCGCCCAGGAGAACGCGCAGGCGCGGGAGGTGGCGGGGCGGGCGCGGATGACCCACGCCGAGGGTGCCCTGGGAGCGGCTCGTCAGCAGGTCACCGCTGCCCAGGCCGAAGCCGACCGCACCGGGCAGGTCGCCGCGCAGGCTGCGGTGCGTGAGCAGCGAGCAACCGGTCAGCTCACCGCCTGGGAGGTCGAGCAGGCACAGCATGCGCCGCCGTCACCGCTGCAACAGGCACTGGACCGCGCCCGCGGCCACCACCCCGGGGCAGGTCAGCCGGGTCCTTGGCGCCAACCTCCAGGGCCATCCCGAGGAACACGGCCCAGCCGCTGAACCCTGCTTGCAACATGTCGACTTGTAAACATGCACGTCGGGGCACCGTTTAGCCACTCGGTGTGTCGACTTGTAAACATTCTTACTAGCAAGCAAGTATGACTGCATGCAGATCGTGGCATTCGCCAACCAGAAGGGCGGCGTTGGGAAGACCTCCACCGTCGTCGGCATCGCCGGGGCTCTGGACCGCCTAGGCCAGCGCGTGTTGTGCGTCGACATGGACCCGCAGGCTGACCTGTCGATCTGGCTCGGCATCGACATCGACGACGGCGAGCTGCGCACCGTCAACGACGCGATCTTCGCCAATACCCCCGGCGCAGCCGGTGAGGCGGTCTACAAGGCCGCATGGGGTGAACAGCTGTATTGCGTGCCCAGCGTCCTGGACCTCGCCGACCGCGAGAACGACGGCGTCATCGCCGGCGCCTTCCGACTGTCAACGGTGCTGCAGGGACTGGGCGACCGTTTCGACGTCGTCCTTATCGACTGCCCCCCCAGCGTGGGACGACTGGTCGAGCTGGCGCTGGTCGCCGCCACGCACTTGGTCGTGGTCACCGAGCCGGCCGCCGCGTCTCTACGCGGCGTCGCCCGGGTGCTGAACACCATGGAGGTCGTCCAGCGCCACTACAACCACGGGCTGCAGCTAGCCGGCATCGTCATCAACGCCGAGAAGCGCACCAGTGAGGCTGCCCTGCGCATCCGTGAGGTCCGCGACACGTACGCCGATGCCGTCTGGTCCCCCGTCGTCCCCTCGCGCGCAGTTGTGGCAGCCGCCGCGGGCTCCCTCGCCCCCGTCAGCGCCTATGGCTCCGACGGCCGCGACGTCACCGCGGTCCACGACGCCTTCGCCCGCAAGGTCGTTGACCTGGCGGTGATGGCCTGATGGCGCGACCCCAGCCCCGACCCTCTTTGGCGAAGGCCCCCACCAAAGAGCATCCGCTCGCTCCTGCGCAGACTCCTGGCGAGCCCGTCGGAACCGCGCCGATCAAGGGCGGCGAGCAGACGAGCACGCTGCCAGCAGCGGGACGTCGAGTGTCCACCGCTGCTGCCTCGCCGGGGGACGCCTCGAGTCCTGTAGCAGCAGGGCCTGTACTGACGATGTTCGCCACGCGTCTCGATGCCGACCTACGACGGCAGGTGAAGATCCATGCGGCGCAGCAGAACCAGACGATCCAGGAGGTGACGGAGGCGGCTCTGCGCGCCTACCTAGCGGAGCGTCTACATGGCTGACATGACAGCAAGTCAGCATGCAAGGTTGTAAACATACAGATGAGTGGCTTTAAGGTGCTTCTGGCTGACGACAGGGCCCCGGCTCATCCCCCATAGGTCCGCCCTCCACTGACCGCTACGCCGTGGCGCTCCATCCTGTGCGGCGTCAGCCGGCCGACTCGCCGCCCCAGATCACGCCCTTCGCCGGAGGACCGGTTCGACACCCCACGGCATCCACCGGGTGCGCTGCCGCATCAACGATGAGCGGAGCGCAGTGGCGGTCGCCCGATGACGCAACGCCTACCAGTCGAAACGACACGGTTACAACGCTCACTTGTATACATGTAAGTAGCCAAGCAAGTCAGCATGTAAACATGCTGCTTGACAGCGTCAAAGACCTTGCTGGGGCCGGCGGTCGACCTTTCGCGAGTGCGTCATGAAGTCCTCGGCAGAGTCGAAGGTGACGCCCTCCCGCGCGCGAGAGAGGCGTCGTCCTCCAGCCAGCTCCGACTGTCGGTGGGCCCTGGCATCCTGCCCGCCACCGGCACGCTGCCGGCGCGCCATCTACGAACTGAGGAGTCATGGCTATGGCTACCAACAGGAACGTCGTCCCCAACCCCGAGGGCGGCTGGGACGTCACCGGCGCCGGCAAGCGCGCGTCGGCTCACACCGACACCCAGGCGCAGGCCATCGATCGCGCAAAGACCATTGTGGGCAACCAGGGTGGCGGCGAGGTAAGCATTAGCGGCCGCGACGGCAAGATCCGCGCCAAGGACACCGTCGCGCCCGGCAACGACCCTCGCAACATCCCGGGCTGACCCTTACGAAGGAATATCTGCCACCGGCGTCGTCCTGCCCGGCACCCAGCATCATGGCGACCCTGGGCGCCGGGCAGGAACGCGCACCTCAACGACGTCGGTTGCGGCGGCTCTCGCTCAGGGGATCTCCCACGCCGGGGGGAGTGCCAGGTCCCACAAGGCCGCGACAGATTGCACCGCCGCCCGGTCTTCGGGGTCATCTGCAGTGAAGGCCCGGACGTCCTCGACGGTGACTGGTGCGTGGTCGTAGAGAGCCCAGCAGTCCTCAGAGTCGTCATGCCGGCTGAGGTAGTGGATGCCGTCCGGGCGCTCCTCGCGGTCACGCAGTGCCAATGAGGCGGCGCGGGTGAGGTCGCGGCCCAGCTCGCTGGACAGGCGGATTGCGGCTCCGTCCAGGTGGGGACGCCGGGCGCTGGCCGCGCCAGCAGGGAGCAGCGCCGTTCGGGCTTCCTGGCTGTCCAGCAGCGCCTGTACTCCCGGCTCCTGGTCTAGTGCTGCTTGTAGGGCAGCATCACCGATGGAGACCAGGCGCAGATCAGGTCCGGTGATGGTCGCGACACGGCGGCCACTCAGGTAATCCGCCAGAGCCTGCCAAGGCTCCACCTCAGGGGCCGGCGCTGGCTGCTCGTCGTCATCCACCACGGCGGCCTCCCGCTCCAGGGCCTGCTCGTCCTCTTGGCGCAGCCAGTCCAGGGATTCCAGGAGGCAGGCGCGAAGTGTGGTCGCGGCGTAGCGCATGACGTAGCGATCTTGACTGCTGCGCGGGCGGGGATCATCGAAACGGTTGGGTCCCGGGCCGTCACCGAGCTCAGGCAGAGCAGCAGGGTCGCGGTGCAGGCGCACCACGCCACTGTCTGGTAGGCGCCATGGGGTGGGTTCCGGCCGGGTGGTGGGCGACCTCATGCGCTCAGGAGCGCCTCGAGGGCAGCGACCAGTCGCGGCTCAGCCTTGGAAGGGACCTCATCGGCTAGCACTAGTAGGGGCGCGCGGTCTTCTAGTACCGGGTTGCTGCCTCGTAGGAAGGCAGCGGCCACTGCTGGACCGAAGGCGTCATTGACCGCGTAGGTGAGTCGGAAGAGCACCTGCAGGCGATGCTCAGCGTCCGCGGCCTTGATGAGCCCACCGCGAGCCCAGCTGCCCAGGGTGCGGGTGTCCTTCAGTCCAAGGCAAGCCGCCGCTAGCCGGCCGCCCAGGACCTGCTGGACGAAGGCTGCCTGCTCATCAGGGGGCGTGCGCACCGACGCCTTGTGTGCTGCCTCGAGCAGGTCCTGCACTGATCGGGCCTCCGAAGCAGGACTCCCCAAGTGGCTCAGGCCGGTCATCCCTGGTTTTCCTCTTCCTAGTGGTGTACTTGACCCTACAAGATGAGCGCATCTGTGGCGCGTTTGACCCTGCATCTAGGGTATCGGCGCCGTTCCGCTGCACTAGAAGGGGCGTTCGAGCGATGGCCAAGGGGAACGCGAACCGGCATGTGGTGGCCAACCCCAACGGTGGGTGGGATGTGAAGAAGCCTGGAAGCTCCAAGGCGGGTGCCCATGCCGACACCCAGGCTGATGCGATCGCCCGAGCGCGAACCATCGTGAGCAACAACGGTGGCGGTGAGGTGCGCATCCATGGACGCGATGGGCGCATCCGCGACTCTGACACCATCGCGCCGGGCAACGATCCGCTGCCGCCCCGGGATAAGCGCTGAGTGGTGCCAGCATGATTAATGGGCCAAGTGCCCTGGGTGGGTAGCGATCACCACGTTGCGCGCACGCGACGCAGCCGCGCGCTGTCAGGGCCGGTGGCTTCGCGCCGGCGGTCGGTCATCTGGGGCGGATGGAGGTGTGAGCTCCGGCGGCCGCCGTGGTGGCGGCCGCCGGAGGTGGTGCTCAGGAGGTCGGGTCGACCGCGTTGCTCATCGGGACGTAGGCCAGCGGCCCCCCGCTGACGGCCGCCGACCGCCTACCCAGCAGCTGGCGGGTCAGGTCCTGGTAGTCCGCCTCCACTGATGCGTCCTTGAGCTCATACGTCTCCGGCGACCCCAACGCGCCCACCCGCCCGGCGAGACGAGCTTGGAAGCGGTGGCGGACCTCACGGTGGGCACCCTTGGTCGACGTCGCCGGGATGTCGACGGTCATGGTCTCGGCCAGGCCGTCGATGCGGAGCACGGTGACGATGAAGCCGCTGCGCGAGACCGGGAGGATGCCGGCCTCGACGATGGCCGACGCGTTCGCGCGCCACCACATGCTGTTTGCCGGTAGCACCTCGGCATCGGTCAGGGATGCGGAGTCGCCCATCATGCTGCGGTGCTGGTCCCAGGCTGGCGTGGGCGACGCGTCCGCCTGGCGGAGGATCGGGAGGGGCGTCACCGCGCGGATGTAGGGCTCCTGGGACAGGAAGAGGATGCGCTGCAGATGGCGGTCGGGGAGGTACCCCGAGGACTCCAGAGCCCTGACCGCGTTCAGGGACAGGCGCAGCAGGTCAGCGGTGCGCTGGCGGCTGAGGTCGGTGGTGGGCGCGTCGCCGTCGGTGGCCACGAGCTCGATCTTCGGTGCGGACATGGTGCTTCCCTTCTTGGAGCGGCCCGGACTCTCTTCGCCAAGCCCGTCCATGTTCGCGGAGAACGCCCTTCCTTCCTTACCCCCCTAGGATGCTCTTTTCGTGCCCCAGAGTCAAGCCCCCATCGAACGGTCTTTCCGCTCCGTGATGGCGCCCTAGGGCTGGCGGCAGGTGTCTCCCTAGCGACCGTTCACGGTGCGCACGCGCGCACGATCACCACGGTGCGCACGCGCGCACGATCACCACGGTGCGCACGCGCGCACGATCACCACGGTGCGCACGCGCGCACGATCACCACGGTGCGCACGCGCGCACGATCACCACGGTGCGCACGCGCGCACGATCACCACGGTGTGTGCTGGCCAGCACTCAGGTGAGTGCGGCCACCAATGCTGCTGCCAGCATGGCTACGGCGGTGACTTGCAGGCTTCCGGCGATGCGTACCGCGATGCCCTTGGTGCGGTTGCCCTTTCGCAGGGGACCCAGCTCTACGAGCACATAGCGCGCCAAGACCTTCGAGGTCTGCTCGCGTGACTGGGCGCGTCCGGCCGTGCCGTGGAAGCCCACCAGGGTGGAGAGGTCGGCGGCGCGTGTTCCGTGGGGCCAGTACGCGACCAGGCCGGCGACGGTGGCCAGTACGAAGCCGGCGGCTGCGGTGATCACCAGCCAGCGCAGTGGCGCACCCAGGGTCGCCGGGGTGGTCTTGGTCAGGGTGACCACGGCGACGGCGGCTGAGGTGATGGCGGTGTTGACGGTGACGATGGCCTGGGCGCGGCTGTCCAGGCTGGAGCGGCGGGCGTACTCGCGGGTGAGCTGGTCGTTGAAGAACGCGAGCAGCAGGTCGCCGTTGGTCTCAGCGGCCGTCGATGAAGGTGGCCTTGTTCTCTCCCGGCGGCTGGCTCGCCTGAACATGCTCGGTGCCTTCAGGGGTCTCACCTCCTGTGGAGACCACCACGGTGAACCCGGGGGGCGGGTCGGCCTCGCCCTGGCCTGACTGCGTGTTCTCGCTCATGCCGGTTGCTCCTGTCGACGTGGGTGTACCCATCGTGGCTGTCGGCACCGACATCGCGTGAGCATCAGTGTCCAAGCCCTCTCGTTCAATGACCGCTGGCCGGAGGTGAAGCCGGGGCGAGCGTCGCAGCCACTCGGGTGGCCCTCGCCTGCTGGTGCCGCGCATCAAACGTCACCGTTGATCCAGAAGGCGCCTATGCGCTGGAACCCATGGCGCTGTCACCAAGTCCGGTACGTGTGGGTCTGGTGGAGGGGGTCGGCTACCTGGGACACGGGTGCCGCGGCGGCGCGCACGTCGCTGGTGTGCGCAGTCCGAAACCTTGATGCGACAGCTTAAGACCCCTGGGAGTTGATCCCATATGTAGTGGTCGCTACCGCGCTTACCCGGCAGATGTACTCGTGATGAGTCGTATCTGCAGGTTTTGGGGGGTACCAGTTGGTACGGTGTGGTCTGCACCACACAAACGTCGAGCCCCGTCTCGACGTTGCGGGACGGGGCTCGAGCTGCTTGCAGGCAGTTGGACTCTAGTACTCGCCGACTCGCTGTAGCGCCATCGCTGCGGCCGTGTGTGCTGCGCTCGGCTACAACAGTTGGAGTCCCGCTGTGCACGCCAGTCCGCACCTGAGTCACGTCACCGACCACTACGGCATCCCCACCAGCCCCCCGGTGCCGTTCCTGGACGTCGACGTCGTCGATGACAAGCCGATGTTCATCGACCCGCACGCCGTCCGGCTCTCCGGCGGTCCCCAGCCCTTCGCCGCGCAGGCGGTGCAGTGCCTGGAGACCTTCTTCCACGAGGTCACCGCCTGCGTGGTGAGCCAGCGTCAGTCCGACCAGGCCCGAGGGCTCGCGCTGCTGCAGCGCTTCGAGGAGCCCTGGGAGACGCGCCTGGGGCTCGCCGCGGCGGGCTTCCACGGCCACGGCGGCGCCGACGATGTCGGGACCTGGATCTGGAACGCCCTCAGCGGTGACCTGCAGGCACTGCTGCGGGTGGGCCTGCTGACCCAGGTCGAGGACATCCCGCTCTTCGTCGAGGGGGTCGGGGTGGACATCACCTCCGACCTGACCACCCGCATCATCTACCAGCCGCTGGCTGACTTCACCGCCGCCATGGTCGCTCAGTACCCCCAGTTCACCGCCGGGGCTCACACCACGCGCAGGGTCGACAAGCAGGTGTGGGACCCCAGCGCCAAGGCGTGGGTCATGGCGCAGGTCGAGCTGCCTGTCGCCGCTGGCGGGGAGCTCCTCCTGGTGCCCAAGGATTGGGCTCGCCCTTCCCTGCTGCTGAACGCCACCCGGTTCTACGAGACTTCTGTGCTCTCTCACGTGCAGCTCGAGCGCGCGTCCAGGACCGCGCAGGGTCGCCTCCTCAAGCCCAGGAAGGAGGACCTGAAGGGCCAGGAGGACCTCGCGCGTGGCCGCGAAACGATCCTGGAGGTGGTTATGCGCGCCTACAGGGACCAGATCAACGTCCTGAGGGACTTCAAGACCTTCGTCGACGCCAAGTACGAGCCCCTGGACGAGCAGGACATCGCGCGCAAGCTCGCCTAGGCGACCTCCCGGGGTCCAGCAGGCCACCACGGCTCGTGGTGGCCTGCTGGATCCCGTCTGGTGCATGCGTCTGCGTCGATTCGTGTCGAGCAGCCGTCTCAGGAGATCAGACCCGCCAGGGCGTAGGTGGGGTGGCGGTCAAGGTGGTGGCGGGCTCGGTCGTAACGCCGGGTGGTGCGGGGGTCGGCGTGCCCGGCGGCGTCCTGCACATCGCGCAGGGAGGCGCCGGCGTCCAGGGACAGGGTGACGAAGGTGTGCCGCAGGTCGTGTGGGTGGATCGAGGCCGCCTTGTCGGGGACGGCGTCGCGGGCCAGGCGGCGCAGCAGGCGCCAGATGGCGTGCCGGTCCATGCCCGCCCCAGTGCGGGTGACCAACAGCGGTCCATGGGTGCGTCCGGCTAGGTAGGCATCCACCGCGGTGGCGGTGCGGGGAGCCAGCGGTACCCGCGCGGTGCGTCCGCCCTTGCGCGTGATGACCAGCACCTGGTGGCCGCGTTCGGTGCCCAGGTGTTCGGCGCGGGCGCCGGCGACCTCAGAGACGCGCAGTCCGTTGAGCCCCAGTAGAAGCACAGCAGCCAGGGAGCGTGGCCCGTCAGCCTCGGCGGCGCTGATCAGTGCGGACAGCTCGGCGCGGTCCAGCCCAGTGGAGGTGGTGTGCTCACCGACCTTCGGTCGACGCACCCGGGCGGCGGGGGAGCGCTCGAGGTGGCCCTCCTCGACGGCGTAGGCGTAGAAGCCGGCCAGGGCTGCCAGGCGCCGGGCGATGGTCGCCGGGGACATCCCGCAGGCGGCCAGGTCGGTGGCGTAGGCGTCCACGTGCGCGCGGGTGAGCTGCAGCGGGTCGACGGCGAAGCCCGTTGCTGGGGTCAGAGCCGCGGTCCAGGTCAGGTAATGGCGCAGGTCGCCGGCGTAGGCGGCGCGGGTGGTGCCGGTGTAGGCCAGTAGGAAGCCGGCCACGGTGGCGTAGGCAGGACCGCTGAGCGCCGGCAGCTCACCGGAGGCAGCTGGTCCAGCCAGCACGCCAGGTGTACTCACCGCTGCCGTCAGTGCTTCACCATGAATCACCGCTGCGGTTGGGGTTCCACGCGAGGCCTCCGTGAGGGAGTCCCTCACTTCAGCAGCGCCAAGATCCCGATGACGGTGGAGCTGACCAAGGTGAGCACTCCCACCAGCGCGGCGAGTTCAGGGGTCAGCCACTTGCGATGGGCCACCGGCTGACGGACCAGGCGAGTCCCGGCGAAGGCACGGTGCAGCCTGCGCATCAGCCACCCGAAGACCAGAACCTGCAGCGCGCACATCGCCACGGTGCCGGTCCAGCCGTCGCGGTCGAAGACGCCGGCGGCCTCCTCGGGATTGGCCGACCAGATGTAGGCCAGCAACACGACAGCCATCAGGGCCAGCAGGGTGTCCACGGCAAAGACGCCGGTCCCGGCCATGAACGCCCGCCACCGTGCCCGCTGCGGTCGCAGGGACTCCAGGTGGTCCAGGCAGGCACCGAGCGCGGCCTGGGCGGCGCCGGCGCTTTCCAGGGTCAGGCTGGGCAGGCGGGAGCGGGTGACCAGCTCGCCGCGCACCCGAGAGTCGTCGGGGTAGGTCCAGTCCAGGGCCAGCGTGCGCACGTCCTCGGGGTCTCCGATGCGGTGCAGCTGGTGGGCGGCTAGATGGCGGCTGCCGCCGTTGGCCCAGGTGAGCTCCACCATCTGCGGGGCGCCGGGATTGAGGCCGGCGGCCAGGTGGTCCAAGGCGGTGCTGACCTCTTCGAGGGTGAACAGGTTGTGCGGAGTGCGCCGGCGCTGCGGTGGTGCGGGGGCGGTGATGACCTGCCGCGGGATGGGTGGCACGGGCGCAGGGGGTGGTGGCGCGGTAGCCCTGACGGGGGCCGGGGGCATCACTTCTGGCGCGACGTCACCCCGAGGAGTCACTGCCGATGGAGTAGGAGGCCCAGGGGCCCTCCGACGTGAGACAGCTGCTGCGGCCGCCTCGGAACGACGACGCGGCCTGGGGTTCTCACCTGGTGATGCGGGTGGCGGGTCACCGGCGTCCATGAAGGGACGGTAGCGGCCGCGTCCCTCCGTCGACACCATAACGGTCATTACGGTGTTGAATTTGGCAGTTGCTCCGGCGGCAACTTCGGCGATGACGGCGAGGAGCTGTGTCCGATTTGAGCCGTCTCCGTACTCACATCTGACTGCTTGCGCCACTCCGATCCGCAGTAGCGCTGCTACACGAAGCGGCTCTCGCGGTCCACGTCACGAAGTCGCCAACTGCTCGAGCGCATCATCCGCCAGTCTGATGTTTTGTGATCACGCGAGTGCTTCCATCGTCCTGCCTCAGAAACCCGACGTTGCAACTCGTGCGCTTGGGCGATGAAGCCATGGGGAGAGGCATCGCATTGGCGACCAGTTTTGGTGCAATTTCAACCAAGAGACATTCCGTCGTCAGGGTACTGCCCTTCTGGACTAGAACTCACAGAAGCGAGGTGGGCGCATGTGGATCAAGCGAATCGCGGCATTCTTGGCCATTTTTACCGGCGCAGCTGTTCTAGGCGCAGGCGTTGCGTACGCCTCCGTTTCCAGCAACACCACGGTCTTTGGGCCCGTCAACGGCTACTCGTACGCCCACTACTCGACCTTCGATAACTCGAAGTCCCGCCCCTACGGAATTATGACCACCTATGAGAGGAACGGCAAGAAGTGGCCGTCAAACTGGGTCTCGCAGCGAACTGAAATCTTGAAAAACAACGCTGTTTGCAGTGCCGGTAATGACGTCCAAGCGCCCTCCACGAGTTCTTACACGGGTGGGGCGAACTTCAACTCCTACTGCGGAAGCGGTCTCTACTCGGCGCGTGGCGTGAGTGGTGTCTACAACGGAGGCGGAACGTCCTACTACTACGCCGGCGCGACGCAGCAGTTCCCCTACTGACGGGAGTCCGAACCATGCACTCGACCAAGAAGATCGCCCTTGTAGCAGCCCTGGGAGGGCTCCTCTTTGGGGGCTCCCTCACTGCAGCGACCGCCAGTCAGACAGCGGCGCCCACCTTTGAAGAGAACGATAGTGGCGAGACCTTTGGATCCATTGCCAATATCGCATCACCCGCCGTTGCGCCGGACCTTATCCTCGTCTACGCCAACAACGGGGCACTGGGCTATGTCCTGCGTTCTGACTACTACCCGACAACTCCTTTGAAGGACACTCCAACGGCGCAGCTGCCTGTCGGGACCAGCCTGGCGCGTACTATCCCCGTCTACGCCGAAGATGGCGAAACGGTGATCGGTGACTTTACCCTTGATGCAGTCACACCCATCAGTCAGACAAAGTAGTTTCTCATCCGTATGGCGGGGGTCGGCATCAAAAAGCGGGCCCCCGCCCTACTGATTCTTGGAGAATCCGGGTCTCTGACCGTCTTGCTATTCTCCGGGACGCTGAGTCATGACATCGAAAGAGCCAATGACCGTGGTTCCATCCGATGCGTACACATGAATCTGGATTGCCCGCAGCGGCAGGTGACTCTGGTGCTCAAGGTCCGCCGGTGATGACGGAGAACCCTTCGCCGCCTCAAACTCACTCTTCCGGTAGTAACCCTGCTCCCCATTGGTGGCTACAGCAGCAACTAGATCAGGTTCGGTCCCATCGTCCTTGACAGCGCCGTACGTCTCTCCTCGCGCATTGACACCGAAGTCCGTCGGCGTTCGCTTCACCCATGTCAGCTCAAGACCCCAACGCATTCCATCTGGGGCATCAAACTTTAGCGGACTGCCGTCTGTCGGAATGTCAACTGTCTGGAAAGCTGGGCGGTTTTTGGTTCCGGCGACGGGAGCGTCGCAAGTCATGCTGGCGCCGTTGGGCCACATGACGGTACCCGGGTCGATGCAGGTCATGGTGATAGAAGCACCGTTTGTGCCCTGCGGTGCTCCTGAAGTCGAAATGCTGGTCGACCCTTCTTGAATCGTCTGCGATCCCGGCGCAAGATTTTGGTCACGGTCTAGGCCTGGGAGCCACCCGGTGGAGACCAATCCTGTGGCGACTGCGACGCCTCCTCCAGTGATGGCCAGGGCAAGGGCAGCGCCGCCGGAAAGTAGAAGCGGCCTCCAGCGTCGGCGCGCGCGAGACTTCGCATCGCTGCGAACCGTGTCGACTAAGGCCATGCGAAGACTTGCAGCGTACCGATCGTCGAGCTTAGGACCGTCCATCACTCTTCTCCTCGGTGGCTAGAGATCGCCTGCGGTGACTCATATTCATTCGGATTTTTTGCGTACTCAAGATTGAGTATGGATTTTCTCGGTGCACTGCGCTCAAAGGCGGCCCTGAGGCGCTTCTTTGCTCTATGCATCCGCGTTTTCGCAGCTTGCGGGGTTGTATCCAAAAGGTCGGCCGCTTCGGCAAGGGAATATTCCTCGAGGACAACAAGCGTCACAAGGCGAAGATCCGCTGCATTGAGCTGCGCAAGGGCCTTCGCCCACGGGCCATCGATGGCACTCCAGCCATCTGATGCTCCCTGCCCTCCTCGACCCAAATCGCTCTCATGCAGCTTTGCTTCCAAGTTCTCAGGAAACATGCGCACACGGTCGAGAAAAGCGCGATGTCGACGTAAGCCTCGATGATGATTGCGAGCAAGGTTCGCGGTGGTCACCAAGAGCCATGGCAGGACCGAGCCCGACACCAACCGAACGTCTTGGCGCCGACGCCAAAGTTCCAAAAAAGCGCCGGCAGTCAAGTCTTCAGCATCATCGCGCTGGGCGGTCAAGCGATGAGCGTGCCGATACACGTGTGCGTGGTGCCGATCAAAAAGCAGCCCAAAGGCATAGCCGTCTCCGCGCAGGCTGCACGCCCAGGGCTCGGTGTCGTCGATGCCATCCACACCTTGAAGTGTCCGCAGGAGGTCTGAAGGTTTCACTCCACCGCTGCCACTTGTGCACCGCGTCCTGCCCGAAGGGTGGGACTCCCCGATACGGCACGCCCAGGACCGTGAGACGTGTCCGATCCCTCGCCTCGGGGGACAGACATAGGCGCGGCATGCCAGCGTGCGCAGGAACACGGTGCCTTGAGGCGACTGCACTAGGCAGCGCGGTGTCGCGACTGGCTCATCAGCCTGCATGTCTTGAGGGCACCGTCCACGAGACGCCCGGCGCCGCCGCCCGATCCCCGGGCGTGTCCCGTCTCATGGCCCGTGCCCGCAACCAACGTCGCAGCAGCGACGTCTACGAGACAGCCCCCACGGCGAGCCCGCAGGCTCAGGACCATGGCCACCACCGCGTCGACCACGACCCCGTCCTCGATGTCGACCAGCACCCGGGTCGGCTACGCCCGGGTCTCCACCCGCGAGCAGAACCCCGACGCCCAGCACGACGCCCTGACCGCCGACGGCTGCACCAAGGTCTTCACCGACCACGCCTCCGGCACCCTGGCCCACCGCCCGGCACTGGACGAGGCGCTGGGCTACCTGCGCGCCGGGGACACCCTGGTGGTCACCAAGCTGGACCGCCTGGGCCGGTCGGTGAAGAACCTCAAGGACACCGCCGAGCAGCTGGACGCCGCCGGGGTGGGCCTGCGGGCGATCTCCCAGGGCATCAACACCACCACCCCCGGGGGCCGGCTGTTCTTCCACATGCTGGCCGCCATCGCCGAGTTCGAGCACGACCTGGTGGTGGAGCGCACCCGCGAGGGCCTGGCCGCCGCGCGAGCCCGCGGCCGCCGCGGCGGGGGCGTGGTGAAGATGACCGCGACCAAGGCCGCCCAGGCGCGGCTGATGTACGACGCCGGCGGCCACACCGTCGCCCAGATCGCGGCGACGTTCGGGGTCAGCCGCGCCACCATCTACCGCCACCTAGCCCCTTAAGGCTGAATGCCATAGAGAGGCGAGGAGTGCTTCTACTAGAGCCATGAGACGGGTAAGATCAAAGCATGAGCGATCGGGCGAAGCGGATCACCGCATCGGGCATCATTGCAGTCCTGCTACTGGCCGCAGTCATCTCATACATTGCAACTTGGAATGCCATTAGCAACTTGCCCGCGTTGTTTGGTGGCCTCGCTTTTGCTGTCTTCATTATCGCTTATGCAACTGGTTGGGCAAGGAAGTCAACCAGGTAAGTCTTAGGCCTAGTGATCGAAGGGGCACTCACTGCCCGAGTGGGGCGTCAAGCTTTGGCGCCTCTTTGATGCTCAGGAAAGCGGATTGCACAGAAGTGTGTAAACGCCCCTGGTCACCAGGTAGATCGTGACAGAGTTGTCCGAAGCCTGGCACAGCTGTACCGCTCCTGCTCCCGTGGCCAGTGCTACGGAGACGGTGCCAGCAGCCGGGCCTCCACCTAGGGCGACCGCGATGAGGGCGGCTCCGCCGGACCCCGTCCACAGTCCACCGATCACCTTGTTGGCCAGGTAGGCATCCAAGTGGATCTCGTACCCGTACCAGTGGCTCTTGATGTAGCCGTGCCGCCCCGAGGTGGTGACCTTAGATTCGAACAGCGGGGGGGCGTCGACAGCGACAGCGCTTGACGTCATGACCTGCTTCTGCTGGGAAATTCCGGCATTGGTGGCTGCAATGTTCTTTTGGAGCGTCGCCAGGTCAAGAGAGGGCACCTTCGCCAGCACCGACTGAGGGGCAGTGATCCTATAACCGGTTGACGAGAACTCGATGTAGTTGTTCAGAGCGCTGAGGGGGCTCGAGGACGGCAGTCTCTCCGCCTTGGGAATTGCCTTCCATGAGGATGATGCCAGGGTTGACGAGGTCCCCTGGATGGCCTGCGCAGAAGCCGCCGGCTGCGGGGCAGCTACGGCGCTCTCCATGCCGATGGCCGAAAAACAGAGCGCGGCGCTCACGAGAACAGAAAGCGCAGATCGAGTCTTCATTGAGGCGCACTCCAGCTGTCTAGAGATTCTTGGGAAGGCGGCACCACTAGACGCCTTTCGGTGCGCCAGTGATCACGGGAGGACAGTAGCGAAGGCGATCGCTCCGCAGGAAACTTGCCAAGTAAAGGGTTGGCAAAATTTGCCCGAGAAAGTCGCGGTAAGAACCCATTTAATTTCATGCTTTTTAAGATTCTGGCGTGCTACAGTGCAGGAAAATTCGTCAAAATTTCAACTTATTAGGTCTGGAGCGGCGCGCAGCGAAGGCAGCGGTGACCAAGGCTGCCCAGGTGCGCCTGATGCACGACGTCGGCGGCCTCACCGTCGCCCGGATCGCGGACAGGTTCGGGGGCAGCCGCGCCACGATCTACCGGCACCTGACCACCGCATCAAGACTTCCGCCATGAGCACCGAACCTGCCTCTACGGCCCAGCTCCATGACCCCGGCGAGCGCTCGCCCGCGGCTCTGCTGGCGCAGCTGCAGCGGCAGATCGCTGAGGCCACGGTTGCTGTTGCCATCGCCGAGGGACGCGACCCCGTCGAGGCCATGAAGACCTCCGCGGTGGAGGAGTTGCTGGCCGAGCGGGCCGCCGAAGCAGCCGCCGAGGAGGAGGCCGACGCCGCGTCCTTCCCGGTCATGATTCAGGAGAAGTTCCTGGCCTACCTGGTGCAGTTGCACCGCCGGGCCATCGAGCGGGAGAACGTCGAGGCCGAGAGGGACAACCCGACGACGTGACCGCTGGTGACCGCTAGTAGAGGTGGCGGGACGCAGCGTGTGCCCTGGCCCCGCCGCAGCCCGCACCGGGTCGCTATGGTCAGCACCGCACCACCTACGACTCGGCCCTCGCGGACGAGCACCGGGGGGTGCGCGGTCCGCGAGGGCCGGAAAGCCGGAACCCGCCAGCGCTACCAACGCTGACGGGCTCCTCCACCCACCGAATTGCGGCTTCGGAGAGCGGTCACCATGAGAGTACGCAACGCAGGCCCGTGCGCGCGAGTGGCGCCACCAGATGTCACCTCTTGGCCACGTTGTCGATCAGATGGTCG
>NZ_VKAC01000021.1 GCF_008041935.1 Quadrisphaera setariae | reverse complement strand
GGTGCACTTCGCGCGCAACCTGCTGGCCCACGTGGCCAAGGCCGACGGTGAGGTCGTCACCGCCGCCTACCGCACGGTGTTCGCCCAGCCCACCGCAGCCGGCGTCCAGTCGCAGTGGGACTCGGTGGCCGCCACCTTCCAGGCCACGCACCCCAAGGTCGCCGCGGTCATGGACGCCGCCCGTGAGGACGTGCTGGCGTTCACGGGGTTCCCCGCGGCGCACTGGAAGAAGATTTGGTCGACCAACCCGCTGGAGCGGTTGAACAAGGAGGTCAAGCGGCGCACCGACGTCGTGGGGGTCTTCCCCAACGACGCCGCCTTGCTGCGCCTGACCGCGTGCGTGCTGATCGAGGCCCATGATGAGTGGGCCGCCGGCGAGCGTCGCTACCTGTCCGAGGCGTCGATGGCCGCGCTGAACGGCACCAACATCGCCGCCCTGCCGGCGTTGAGCAGCACTGTCCCCGGTGCTGTCACGGACGGCGGCATCAGCATCGACACCGGGGCCGCGACGACGGCATGATCCCCACCAGCTGACCCCGCACGGTGAGAACGATCTACACCACTACAGGGGACGTGACCGGTCGGACAGCGCCGCCGAACACAGCGGTATCTGGGGGTGTGCCTGCCCTTGCCTGTCGACTACCGGATGCGGAGGCCCGAGCGCACCGCTGACCTCGGCAAGTCCCCCGAGCCAGTCCCCTGCGTCAGGTCAGTAGTCCGGCCAAGGCGTAGGTGGGGTGGCGGTCCAGGTGGTGGCGGGCGCGGTCGTAGCGGCGGGTGGTGCGGGGGTCGGCGTGCCCGGCGGCGTCCTGGACGTCGCGCAGAGAGGCGCCGGCGTCTAGGGACAGGGTGACGAAGGCGTGCCGCAGGTCGTGGGGGTGGATCGAGGCGGCCTTGTCCGGGACGGCGTCGCGGGCCAGGCGGCGCAGTAGGCGCCAGATGGCGTGGCGGTCCATGCCTGCCCCGGTGCGGGTGACCAGCAGGGGGCCGTGGGTGCGCCCGGCCAGGTAGGTCTCCACGGCGGTGGCGGTGCGGGGGGCTAGGGGTACGCGGGCGGTGCGCCCGCCCTTGCGGGTGGTGACCAGGACGCGGTGGCCGCGTTCGGTGCTCAGGTGCTCGGTGCGGGCGCCGGCGTGACACATGGGCCGGTTCGGTCGACATCAGCCAGCAGCGACGCTGCCGGGTTGCAGGAGTAGCGGGCAGCGTGCTGGTCGCGGTGGATCGAGGCTCACTTGACCCCGAGAAAGCCCCCTCCGCGCCGGCCTGCGGTGAGTCGCCGACTCGCTCTTGACGGCTGACGATCACGAGAGCACGCTGATCATCAGCGGCGTGCTCTCGGGCGCTACCTCTGCACCTCTACTCGACGGAGGAATCAATGAAAATGCGAACCGTGGGGCTCGCAATATTGTCGACGATATTTCTGTTTTTTATATCCACGCCAGCATATGCGGAGCAATATGTGCAAATTGGGACTCTAGGGAACGATAAGAATCAGCCTGCCGCATATGGGGCAGCTACGAAGATGACCCAACCCGCCCTAAGCCCCAACTATCCGGGTGGTACCCCTACTAAATCTTGGTGGATCGGTATCAGGTTCCCCGACGGATCGTTCTATCAGACGGGCTACATGGATGTGGCGAAAGATAGTGATTGTCGATATTTATCGAATTTTGTCGAGGCGTTTGATAGCAACGGTTCTCAATTTCTGAGAAACGTGGGATCTTGTGGATTGACCGGAACTCGCACGTTTGGTTTGGTCACTGTCAGTTCGACAGGGCCGACATCTACCTGGGCTGCCCAGATGGATAATCAAGAATTGTACGGTAATCGGATCATCGCCCCAGCATACTTCCGAGGAAACTCGGCCGGCGCAGTCGGAGAAGTTTCGACTAACACTTCTTTCCAGGGGTCGCCCCCCAGTCTTCCTGCCGTAACATTTTCTCCAGCCGTTCATATTCAAACAAGTAGTGGGTGGGGGCCGCAGGTGTCTGGACGGGTCTATCGAGCCGAGGATCCTCCTAAGTTCGTCACTACGTGTCCTACATACTATATCAATCCGCTTGGAGGATCGGCGGTTCGGGTATTTTCAGCCAATAGTGGAACCTGCCGTTATGAGGGGGAGAAGATATGGTGAAAAAGTTGCGAGCGGGCGCTTTTTTCGCCGCTGCTGCAGGCGTGCTCTCCCTCGTTTGTGGATGCGGTACGAACGGCACCTTAGCGGCTGGAGAGACTCCCCCACCTTCTATGGTCTCCAGTGGCTCAGGAAATTCAACGGATGGGCCCATTGCAGCGCCTCCGCCGGTGCCTTGTCAGACTCCAAAGAGTGCGGCCGACATCGAATCCCTTCCGGGTTATGTAGAACTCGTGGCCAGAGCGACCCTGACAGGGCAGCGAGCTAAAACTGATTTTGGACCCGGCTCGGAGATAGTGACTCGTTCCCCTGAAGGGGTTATAGGCGCCCTACCTAATGGTCTTCATATCTATACGAACAGTCCGGTGACGGGTCCTACGTTGCCAGCAGGTGATTATCTCTTGCTTTTGGGTACCTATGACGCATCGAAGGGTACATACTTTCTAGTCGGCGGCTACTCGGGGGCTTATTCCGTAAAACCCGACGGGCTTTTGCATCAACAATGCGTCGTGCAGCCCGGAGAAAACAGCCCTTCAGAAACCACCGATGGAGTTTCGACCGATCAACTCTTGTCTTATGTGACGACCGCCATGGCTAATCTTGCCCCTCAGGCCGCCCAGGCCACGAGGGGTGCACCCGGCGCAGGGACGTCCTCAAACCTGTTCCCCGCGGGCTAGAGATTCTGCGACTCTAGGGCGGCTTGATTGGGAAACCCCTTCTCTGGCTCGGGTCGCGAGTCGGGTGGAAGCCGTACAGGGTCGCTGTACGCCGTCGGGTTAGGTCGCGGCTGGGTGTCCCACGTTGGGGAATCTCCCATGGGCTGTCAGGGGTGGATGACAGCGTGCGGTCATGTCACTGCCGCCGCTGCTCGTCCAAGCCATCTCGGCTCTGACCCTGCTCTTCGCCTACCTCGGGTACAGGGTCCTGAGGCAGCGGTGGGCCCACGACCAGGCAGTGCACGCTCAGGAAGAGGACCGGCGCTGGCGTGCTGCTGCGCAGCGGGTGTGGGTGAGCGTCCAGGAGCAGGACTGGCCCCGCCTTGATGCAGGCACCTACCGCGCTCGGGTGGCGACGATCCGCAACGACAGCGAAGGACCTGCCCGGGAGCTGGACCTGTGGTGGTTCCTGGACGGCAAGGCGCTTCCACTGGACGCTGGCGATCGTCACGCGGCGCTGGCGCCGGGAGAGGTCTGGACGGTCGTAGAGCCGACGTGGCTGACGCACATGGGAGAGCACCACCAGGTCACCGCCCGGCTGTGGTTCACCGACCTGTACGACCAGTGCTGGGAAACCAGCCATCGCGGCCAGGTACGGCCGCTGCGCGAAGCGGTTCATGAGGGCTATGAATTCTTGGATGGCCATGAGCCCCGACGTCCTACGGGGCCGACGGTGTCACCGCGGTGACTCTTGAAGTCACACCGGTGACCTTTTGCTTTTTTGCCGCAGTTCCGCCGCCCCCGGTCACACTTGTTGGAGCAGGTGATGCTCTTGATGAGAGGAGTGGTCGAGGTGGCGAAGAACACGGGTGCGGGTTACCGGGTGGGTGCAGTGAGGGGACGAAGCCAGACTCAGACGTCAACCGGCGTGTGGGTCAAGCGCGACAACACCACCGGCCAGTTCCTGGCGCAGAAGTCCAGTCGTGGGCCGTTCAAGGGCGTGCGCAAGGAGCGGTGAGCCCTGTGCTCGCGGTGCTGCCTGAGTGCGGCACCGCGAGCACGGCCAGCCGGTGTCAGGAGAGCAGGCCGGCTAGGGCGTAGGTGGGGTGGCGGTCCAGGTGGTGACGCGCCCGGTCGTAGCGGCGCGTTGTGCGGGGGTCGGCGTGCCCGGCCGCGTCCTGGACATCGCGTAGGGAGGCGCCGGCGTCCAAGGACAGGGTGACGAAGGCGTGCCGCAGGTCGTGAGGGTGGATCGAGGCCGCCTTGGCCGGCACCGCGTCGCGGGCCAGGCGCCGCAGCAAGCGCCAGATGGCGTGCCGGTCCACGCCCGCCCCGGTGCGGGTGACCAGTAGCGGGCCGCTGGTGCGCCCGGCCAGGTAGGTCTCCACGGCGGTGGCGGTGCGGGGAGCCAGGGGCACGCGGGCGGTGCGCCCGCCCTTGCGGGTGATGGCCAGCACGCGGTGGCCGCGCTCGGTGCCCAGGTGCTCGGCGCGGGCGCCGGCGACCTCAGAGACCCGCAGCCCGTTCAGGCCCAGCAGGAGCACCACCACCAGCGAGCGTGGTCCGTCCGCTTCAGCGGCGGCGACCAGTGCGGACAGCTCGGCGCGGTCCAGCCCGGTGGAGGTGGTGTGCTCACCGACCTTCGGTCGGCGCACTCGGGCGGCAGGGGATCGCTGCAGGTGGCCCTCATCGACGGCGTAGGCGTAGAACCCGGCCAGCGCTGCTAGGCGCCGGGCGGTGGTCGCCGGCGCCAACCCCGTGGCAGCCAGGTCAGCGGCGTAGGCGTCGAGGTGGGCCCGGGCGACACCCAGCGGGTCGATACCGGGAGCGCGAGCTGCGGTCCAGGTGAGGAAGTGGCGCAGATCTGAGGCGTAGGCGGTGCGGGTGGCGCCGGAGTAGGCCAGCAAGAACCCAGCCAGCACCTGGGCCAGCGGTGAGCCCGGCTCGAGCAGCGCTGCGCCGGAGGCCGCCGATGCTGGGCGCTGCGGCGCTGGTGCTGCCACCGAGTTGTGGCCGACGAACGCCGGTGCTGGTGCGGGTGCTGAGAAGAACAGCACCTGCACCGCGGCCGCCGGTGACGATGCGGAAGTCGTCATGGCACGCGCTGGACGTGGCCGGCAGCGAACCACTGCACCAGCGTGGTGGCCAAGTGCACCGCCTGCTCAGCGGCCTGCTGGTCGATGCGCTCGAGCTCGGCCTGTCCGGCGTGGCGGTCGGTCTGGCTGATCCACAAAGAACTGATCATGGTGACGACCGGCTCTGCGCCAGCTCCCATGTTGGTGCGCCAGCGGGCGCTGGCGTCGCGCAGGTGGGTGCGGACCTTGCCGAGGGTGGCGTTCTTGTCCTGCGGGAGGACCACCGGAATGGCGACGTCCTCGACGGCGCGGATTGCCAGCCGGTAGGCCTCGGAGGGCTCGGGGTGCAGGCCGTAGGTCTTGGCCCAGGCATCGGCGAGGTCGCGGGCAGCCTCAGGTCGCCCTGATGTTGATGCCGCTTGCTTCGCCGCGTCATGAGCTTCCTGCACGGTCGCATCGACGCGTCGCTGCAGGGACCGTCCACCGGTTGTGACGGTCCACACGGACCCGGCATCTACGAGCATGTCGCGGAGTCGAACTGCCGGGATGACGAACTGCTGCTGCCAGTCCTGCCGCTGCGTCGGGGAGACCCACTCGTTCTCCGCCCGCTCGGCCCACTGCTTCCCCAGGGGATGCCAGTACAGAGCCGCGTCCGTGACGCGCAGCAGGGCGTCGGGCTCAGCGGCGAGAAGCTCCTGCTTGATGTCCCATCGACCTCTGGCGGCGATGTGCAGACGCAGACCTACGCGCTGCGCGTGGTGGGTCTCGCCGAGGAAGCCGTGCAGCCACTGGCGTAGCGGCTTGTCCAGGTGTTCCGGTACGCCATCAAGTAGAACGGGCTCGGGTGCCGCCGCCCCGGCCTCGCGCTCGTCCAGCGGTCTCCAGGCCCCGATGCTCACGATCGAGACGCTAGCGGCCACCTCCGACAGCCCGTCGACACCATAACGGTCATTACGGTGTCGATAGCTGGTGTCCATGACTGGTGTAGAGCGGCGGGGTCGACGGCCGTGACGCCGGCAGCGCGCCAGCCGGCGGGTGACAGCAGCGCCCACCTGAGCTTCCTCAGCTGTTGACCGATAATCCTTCTTCTCCATCACCATGGCGTGTACGACACATGAACCAGCCTCGCAGAATCGGACATTACGGACATTGGCCGAGAGTCAAGTGAGCAACCTTTGAAACCCCTTCGGGCTACCTGAAGGAAGCCTGTAGATACAAACTTGCACTACCTCTTTTAAAGAACCTTTACTCTTCCAGGGTTGTTGCGGCCGTGGCCAAACCCCTAGCGTCCGCGTCATCGGGTTCTCACTTCACCTGAAGGGAGAGTGACCAAATGCCGCTCGTTACCGCAGCGACAGCAGGCTTTGGACTAATCATCCTTGCGGTAGTGACATGGATGCTTCACCACAACATTCAGAACGGCACCCTGAATGCCAACGACGCATTCGGGATCAGAACCAAGGCCACAAAGTCAAGCGAAAAGGCCTGGGACGCAGGGCACCAAGCCGCAGATCCACTCCTGAGGGTCATCCCCGTCTTCGCAGTAGCTGCTGCCGTGCTGTCCCTTGTTCTCGCCGTATTCCTGAGGGCAGATGGAGACGATGCGAACAGTGTTGTCTTGTTGAGCTCGGGACTTGGGTACGCCCTTGTTGTGGCGCTGCTTCTTGTCGCCGCACGCAAGGCTGATCGAGCAGCTAAACAGTTCACTCAGTAGAGTTCCCTCTTGCTGACCGACAATCAAAGACCACAAATTCGCCAGCCCGGCCGACTGATCAATCCGGGACGATGCTTTGCGCCCAAACAACTTCTCGAGGAGGCTTCTCATGTCCATGTCGAAGAGCATGAAGCTCGCTGCCGCGGTGGGCGCTTCGGCGTCCCTTCTCGTTGCTAGTGCCAACACAGCACTCGCCACTGCGCCCACACCAGATACCCCTACCACTCCGCCGGCCATCATCACCTCTGTAAGCGGTTACTCAGACACTAACATTGCCCTCCTTTTGCTCACGGGGTCGGGGCCAGCGGCCAAGAGTCACCCGGAAGTACTTCAAAAGCTTGGCTGGAACAGCGTCCAGAAGAAGTTCACCCAGGCCCAAGCCAACGACTTCGTTACCAAGTTCCTCGCGGCAACCCCGCAGTTCCACTCGGCAGTCGCAGTGCCGGTTCAGTCTGGCGACCCGTACGCCGTGAAGGGCGCGTTGCTCGCCATCAGCAGCGAGCTGCATGACTTCGTCAAGCCTGACGATGCTGCCGTTTCCAGCCTGCAAGCTAGTGCTGCAGCAACGAGCGCCAAGGGCTCGTACAAGACGCGAACCAACGTGGTCACCAATTACCAGGGAGCGGTCAACGTGGCTGCCGTCGTGAATGGTGGTTTGTATGCGAACGTGGCAGTTGCAACCGAGGTCGCGGTCGCAGCAGCGTTCGTCTGGCTGGCCGCGGTTGTGCTGACCTATAAGTTTGACGATAGCAGCCTCTCGGCGTTCGACACCGATGAGCTGACGGCAACTGTTGCGAGCGACCTCAAAGTCTCTTGATGAAGAGTACTCAGTTGCGCCCACGCGTTCCACGATTTGTGGAAGGCAGTCATGTGGCTGCCGTAGCCGTCTCGGCTCTTCTTGTGGGAATCGCTCTGCTTCTCTCGGTCTTTTTCACGCTGCCCAGCAACGTGCTGTCTTCCCGAGACGGAGGTACATGGCGGTCCGTCTTCGCAACGATTGCACCCCAGAACTGGTCTTTCTTCACACGAGACCCCGAGAGCGCCGAAATCGTCGCCTACCAGGGCGAGGTGACGGCCAAGGAGCCGCAGTCCTTGATGAAGACTCCTCAGGCGAAGGCGTCGAACTTTTTCGGAATAACGCGTACACAGCGTGCGCAGGGAGTCGAGATTGGACTGCTCAGCTCAGAGGTAACCAGTTGGGCTGACTGCACAGACCGAGCCGCCATCTGTCTGAAAGCCGCTTCTCAACAAAAAGTCGAGCAGGCCGAAAATACTTCCCCGGCGCCGACTTTATGTGGCAACATTATCCTCACTCAACAGCGCGTTACCCCCTGGTCTTATCGCAACCTATATCCTGATGCTTTACGAATCGAAAAAGTGGAGCATCTTCAAGTTAGGTGCGACCACCAGTCATGAGAAAAGTCGACAAAACTTGAATGCTCCCTAATTCCAGTCCTAGCTTGTAATGTGCAGCACTAAGAGGAGGGGGCGGGCTCGTGCCTACTCGTGGCAACCTGCACAAAGAACAAAAAATTCACCCGGCTGCGGAAGGCGGACGAGGTAGCGCCCGAGTGGTGGGCGCAGCACAGCCGGAGTCTCAGCCACAGGGTTGGTCAGACCGGCTAGGCCGTGCCTTCCTTTCATCCCGCCTGACTGACCCCCGGAACCTTTGGTTCGGGACCGGTCGCTCTTTGCTGGCTCTTGCTCAGTTGAGTGTTGTCTTGTTTACGTCACCGCACGCACTATTCCCGCCCGTCCTCGGCGAGCCGCAGGCGCCAGATTGCACCACTACCGTCAAGAGCGCTTCCTTCTACTGCATCGGCCATCTGAACAGTGGGTTTGACTGGCACCGCTGGTTGATGGCGGCTCTTCTGCTTGTTGTAGCGTCCGGCTGGCGTCCTCGCCTCACTGGGATTCTTCACGCTTGGCTCGCCTACTCGTTCTCGGTGAGCATTTCCTTGCCTGACGGTGGAGAGTCAGTGTTGAGGATCATAGCGATTCTCATCATTCCCCTGTGCGTCTTGGACGACCGGAAGTGGCACTGGAAAAGCGGCGGGGAGCGTCAGCTCGGTCCAATTGCTAGCGGTGTAGGGTTTGTCGTCCTATGGGCGGTTCGCCTGCAGGTCGCTTTCATATATCTTGATAGTGCCGTAAGTAAGTTCGGCGTAGCGGACTGGGTGAATGGAACGGCTGAGTACTACATCGTGCGTGATCCCATGTTCGGCGTGGCTGGACCCACGTCATCGCTGATGCTGGCTCTGACCGACCACCCTGTGGGGGTGCTCACGCTGACGTGGGGCGCTCTCATCATCGAGATCGTCATCGCAGCGTTGCTGCTCCTGCCTCATGCGGGGAAGAATGCGGCCCTGCTGTTGGATGTCCTGCTCCACCTGATGATTATCAGCACTATGGGACTGTGGAGTTTCAGCCTCATTATGATAGGTAGTGCTGTCATCGCCGCGAGTCCCCTGGGTAGGCTAAGGATTGGCGGACTGAGGCAGGTCACTGACCCCAAGAATTCAATGGAATCGCGCGTCTTGCACCTTACTCAAGAGGCCCCGCAACCGATCACCATCGCCTAGCCTTGATCTTTGTGATCGTGGTTCCCGCGATGGTCAGCGGGGTTCTCGCCCTGCGGGGAAGTCGAGCCCGGTGTGAGGGTTTGACAGTCCGGCCCGAGTCGCTGGAGGCTGCGGCTGGTTCCACGCCAGCACGGCCCCTGTCAGCATTCCGGTACGCGATCGGCGGGCGGCGGACGACTCTTCGGGCGCAGGCTGGTGGCCGCCGGTCGGGCACGTTGCGGATCGACTGAGCCCGACCGGCGCTCAGCGCTCGTGCAGTGCACGCCTCAGGCACGGTCGCTTGTGGAGACGGTTCGACATGGCTACGCGTAGACGTGTATAAGGGCCACGGTTAGACCGCCGCAGGAAATTCCCTCAGGTAGCGACGGCCCGCCACCGCGCGTACGGCGCTCAGAGCCGCCACCACCGCGTTCCCGACACCGCTAGCAGCGAAGAGCACCAGCAGCCAGCCCGCTTGGTCTGACTGCAGTGCCAGCCCGGTCATCATCACCACCAGAGCCGCACTGGACACCGCGGTCCAGCGCTGCTGCCAGAACCACTGGGCCACCACCACCGCGTCACCCTGACGGTGTGCTGTGGCGGCCTGGCCGCGCAGCACCGCCCGACCCACCCTGCGTCGCTCACTGCGGGGCAAGTGCGCGAGCTGCCTCTTCAGCGTCGACGCCTCACCCTGCGCGCGCGTGGTACGTCCCAAGACCGCGAAGACCGTCACCACCCCGACGGCGACCAACACCCCACCCAGCACCTGCACCGCCACGACCGCCCTTCTGGAGGCTCACCTGAACGACCAGCTCACATCGACCCAGGTCAGCTCAGGTTGACTCAGATCGACCCGGCGGAGAACACCGACCCCACCACCACCGCGATCAGCAACGCCCACCACCCACCGAGACGGCGCCGGCCAGCACCATCGATGCGCACGCCCGGGGTCGGGCCCGCCAGCAGCAGGAACGCCAGCGTCCCCACCCATGTCCACGACAGCCAGAACCACGCCCACCGCGTGGCCCACCACGGCGCCGGCCCGGCGATGAGCACCACCGTCTGCGCCAGCCCCAGCGCCAGAGCCGTCAGCCCCACCGCGATTGAGACCCGCCAGCCCAGCAGGTCCGACCAGGTCCCGGGCCGCTCACCACGGGTGATGACTAGGTCCGGTCGATCAGCGCGCAGGACCTGGTCTAGGTCACCGTGGATGACCGGCTCACCGTCCTGGGAGCTCACGCTGCCAGCGTCCAGGCCGCGGACCTGGCGGAACTCTGCGATCCGTTTGGTCCAGCCCTCGCGCCAGCTCACCTCCACCAGCGCTGACCCGGTGCTTCCAGCGGGCAGGTCTGCGGTGACGCTGACGTGGTGCACCGCCCCGCTGGCGATGGCGGCTTGCAGGTCTGCGTAGCTGCTGTGGCGCTGTCCCGTGGCCATCGCCGTGACGGTCAGGACCAGCCACGCGAGCACCAGCAGCAGGCGCACGTGCGTCCACGGAGCTGCCTTCTTCCACCGTGCACCGCGGTGGGCTCGCGCAGTGAGGTCGGAGGACACCTCCGCACGGTAGGAAGGCGGACACCACCTGGGCATCAGCCCTGCAGATGATGTTGGACACCCCACCGTCACCCTCGAGGGAGCTAACGCACCTGCCGCACAGCTGACGTGGTGGCGCAGGAGTCCACCTGGAGATCGATGACGGGTGGACCGCGCGGTCATCAGCATGAGGTGGTCCAGCGCAGCCCTTGGGCGTTTCGCCTCTGAGCAGGGAGCCGCGGTGTCCGATCCGCCGTCCACTCCATCGCCCACTCCACCGCGCACCGCCCCGTCGGTCAGGGCACCCGGTGCAGGTCCAGGAGCTCTGCCCGCATCGACGTCACTGCTGCTGTGGCGGCGTTCCTGGTGGCGGGCACCGACGGCAGCTCAAACAACACTCGATGTGGTGCTGGAGGTCGTCCAGATCACCTGCGTGGTGGTCCTGGCCGGTGCTGTCGGCAACCCTGACCAGAGCTGGGGCGCGATCTTCTGGGTGGTGTTCTTGCCGCTGGTCATCGCGTGCACCGTGGTGCGCACCAGATCTGAGGCACGCCGCGACCGTGAGGGGTGGCTGGACCTAGCCAGGCTGGAACGAGCCAGCCCGCAGGAGCTGGATGCTGCTGAGCGCGTCGTTCGTGCCGGTGCTGCCCCAGGAAGTGCTGGTGAGGCAGTGCTGGCGCTGCGGTGGTCTGCCACTGCCGAGCGCACCCATGGCCGGCTGGTGGCGACCTGGGTGCTGGCGGCGGGACTGGTGGTCGCGGTGGGGCTGCAGCCGCTGATCGGTGGGTGGTGGTCGCCGTCGTGGGTCTCCTCGTGGGTGACCGCGGGTGTGACGGTCGTGGTGGCGCTGGTGGTGCAGCGGCGGTGGCGTCGTGGTCTGCGCCGCCGTCAAGAGCAGCTGCGCGCGCTACTGGCCCAGCCAGCAAAGTCATCCCCACCGTGAGCAGAGGGCAATGACCGTCCACGAGACACCCGGCGCCGCCGCCTGAGCCCCGGTCGTGTCGCGTCCCATGGCCCATGTCCGCGACCAACGTCGCAGCAGCGACATCTACGAAACGGCCCCAACAGCGAGCCCGCAGGCTCGGGGTCATGGCCACCACCGCGTCGACCATGACCTCATCCTCGACGTCGACGACGTCGACCAGCACCTGTGTCGGCTACGCCCGGGTCTCCACCCGCGAGCAGAACCCTGACCCTCTGCACGACGCCCTGACCGCCGACGGCTGCACCAAGATCTCCACCGACCACGCCTCCGACACCCTGGCCCACCGCCCCGCCCTCACTGAGGCGCTGGGCTACCTGCGCCCCGGGGACACCCTGGTGGTCACCAAGCTGGACCGCCTGAGCCGGTCGGTGAAGAACCTCAAGGACCTCACCGCACAGCTGGACGCCGCCAGGGTGGGCCTGCGTGCGATCTCCCAGGGCATCGACACCACCACCCCCGGGGGCCGGCTGTTCTTCCACATGCTGGCCGCCATCGCCGAGTTCGAACACGACCTGGTGGCAGAGCGCACCCGCGAGGACCTGGCGGCCGCGCGGGCTCGCGGCCGCCGCGGCGGGGGCGTGGTGAAGATGACCGCGACCAAGGCCGCCCAGGCGCGGCTGATGTACGACGCCGGCGGCCACACCGTCGCCCAGATCGCGGAGACCTTCGGGGCCAGCCGCACCACGATCTACCGTCACCTGGAGGAGAGCTGAGGTAGCACCGCCCCCGGCCATCTGGGCTACTCCAAGTGGAAAATGAAATGACTCACTCACCGTCGGTGAACTAAGCATGGCCAGATCCTGCGCAATCCCTGCAGCCTAAACTTTTCGCCTGAAGCGGGCTGCTCTTGTCATCCCCGGGTATGAGTAGATCATGCTACCCGGGGAGGTTGTTCGCCCAAATAATCTTCCCTACAGTCCATCTCGCAAAGCTTCGACAGGGCTAATTGGCGTGTCGAAATTGAAACACTATTGTGAGGTGGCCCACATGCGAAGCAGTCTTCGTGTCGCGATGTCAGCAGCCTTCGCTGCAGCGGTGATTGCGGGATCGGTTTCTCCTGCGATGGCTTCCTCGGCATCTGCATCGAGCGCGGCCGGCGGATCAGTCGCAAGCGCCCCTCTTGATGGTGAGAAGGACGTCCGACAGTGGATGAGCGATAACGGAATCTCGGCAGCAACTCAGGATGGCCTGATTGCGAAGATGAAGGCCGGAAAGGCTCTGGATGCGACGACCGGAGCCGCTCCGGTTTCGACGACGACCAATGTGGCCAATGGATTCAAGACTACGCGTTCGGTTTATGCAGATGGTTCTGTATCGATCATTCAGGTCGAGCAGCCGAAGGCCACCAGTGGAGGCATCTCCCCGCAGGCATCGGTCGATGGTTGCAGCGTCAACTCGGGGTCGGGGTACTCGACCTACAGGGGGTGCGTGGTACGCGGCGCCAACCCCATCGTCTCGGCATCCTTCCGGACTGATTTCCAGATCCTGAAGGGAACGTACGACAAGATCAGTTTTGCTGGATACCCCGACATCACTACTCGAGCAGCCTCTTGGGACAACCTGGATCTGCAGAAGATCCGGATGACCGAAAGCCCGAACGGTGACGCACAGGTTGCACTGGTCGCAAAGATCACCCAGAGTGCGGGTGGTCAGACCCTCCGGCAGTACCAGGGTAAGCTCATCTTCTTCCTCGGGAAGGACAAGTACAGTGTCACCAACGCACTCTGACTATGAAGGGCCAGGTGCAGGGCATGATGCTTGATGGGTACGGAAACCTAGTGACGACCGGTGGTGGCGCCGACGCCTTCGCGGGAGCGCTAAGTATCGCCTCTATCCTCGCAATACCTCTAGCGATCGGCGTCGGATTGGCGGCACTTCGCGTCTGGGTTAAGTCCCGACACAACAGCCGATAAAACAGCGAGCGGCTTCCAGTCATCGAACTGGAAGCCGCTCGCTGTTTCATCGCTCTAGGACGCCAGCGACCCCACCTGTCGCCCAGATTGCGGCGACCTTCGGGGACAGCCGCGCCGGATCTACCGGCACCTGGCCACCGCATGAAGACTCCCCGCCATGAGTACCGAACCCGTCTCCGAGGCCCAGCCCCATGACCCCGGCGAGCGCTCGCCCGCGGCTCTGCTGGCGCAGCTGCAGCAGCGGATCGCCGAGGCCATGGTTGCCGCTGCCATCGCCGAGGGACGCGACCCCGTCGAGGCCATGAAGACCTCCGCAGTGGAGGAGTTGCTGGCCGAGCGGGCCGCTGAAGCCGCCGCCGAGGAGGAGGTCGACGCTGCGTCCTCCTCGGCCATGAGCCAGGAGGACTTCCTGGCCCACCTGGTGCAGTTGCACCGTCGGGCTATCGAGCGGGAGGACGTCGAGGCCGAGAGGGACAGCCCGATGACGTGACCTCTGGTGACCGCTGGTAGAGGTGATGGGACGCAGCGTGTGCCCTGGTCCTGCCGCAGCATGCACCGGGTCGCTATGGTCAGCACCGCACCATCTACGACTCGGCCCCCGCGGACGAGCACCGAGGGGGTGCACGGCCCGCGAGGGCCGGAAAGCCGGAAGGCCCCGGGGCGCCAACCCCGAGACCTTCCTCCACCCACCGAATTGCGGCTTCGGAGAGCGGTCACCATGAGAGTACGCAACGCAGGCCCGTGCGCGCGAGTGGCGCCACCAGATGTCACCTCTTGGCCACGTTGTCGATCAGATGGTCGGTCGGGTGAGAGCCACCGGTAGTGGCTCCCCAGGCGCGTCGAGGCGCCGTCCCCTTCCCCCTCGCCGGTACCGATAACGGCACCAGTTCTGTTCAGGCTGCTGGCGCCGCCGCTCATCCGGTGGCCACGCAGGGCGCGTTGACGCTGTCCCCGGCTCCTGTGCAGGTGTCGGGTCGACGTCGCGGTTGCCCGCGGGGTCGTCGAGGAGCTCGCCGTCGTACGGGGCCGTGCACGGTGTCCTACCGGCTGGTGGCCGCCCGTGCGGGTGCGCGGGTACTGCGCTCCCCGGGGTGGCTGCGCACGGTGCGGGGTCACCCAGCAGTGGCGGGGCTGCGCGCGGACCGGGCCCGCACCGTCCTCGAGGTGGCCGCCGTGCTGGCGCTGGCGGCACGGACCGACTCCACTACCGCGCCCACGTGGCCGGTGCTCATCGAGGCCAGTGAGTACTCCCGGGCCACGGTGGCGCGGGTGCTGGCGTGGCTGCACACCCAGCGGCTGCTGGTGACGTTGGAGAACGGCTCCACCGAGCAGTTCCGCCCTCAGCCCCGCCCGCGTCGGGACCGCCCGGCTCCGGTGCCGGTTCAGGGCAACCGCGCGGCGGTGTACCTGCTGACCGAGCCCCTACCCAATCCCGTTCCTGAATGTGCCCAGCAGGCGGGCGACGTGGAGCAGGGTCGCCAGAGCGACCAGAACCAGAGTGGGCACTACCGCCCCACCGCGACACCCGGCCAGAGATCAGCGCAGGTTAGTACTCCCCAAGCCATCGTTCACAGACTTGAGACCCCCCCCCACCTCTCCCGTAGGGAGAGTGTGAAGAACAACCCCGCACGCGCGAGCGCGCGTAGACCAGTCGCTGGAAAGCCGTGGAGATCGTCAACGTCGACTACCACCACGGCACCTCCCGAGTCTGCGGCAGGAAAAGCAGCCCAGATGGCGAGGGGTGGGTTGCAAATTGCCGACCCTCTCAGCCCTAACACCGACTCAGACGCTGCCAGGGCCTCCAGCCCTGGCAGGCAACCCACCCGCGGTCAGCGTCGTGTTGCGTTGGTGGCGGTGGCCGAACATCTGCGGACCCGATCGCTGGATCTACGGCCGCTGTCGGTGGCGGCTGTGGCCTCGGTCATCCGGGCTTTCGTAACGGAAGGCTGGGGCGTGGAGGACCTCGTGTGGGCCATCGACCACACCCCGGATGGCAAGGCCCGCACCTACACCGCCAGGCCCCCGTCGTCGGTGCCTTCCTCGCCGGTCGAGGTTGACTACGCCGATCGCACTGCCGCCGAGCGACGTCGACGAGGCGTCTTGGTCGACGGGTGCGTGCGGCCGGCACGGGCAGTGGCCTACCCAGCGGCGTGGTTGCGTTGGCGGCTGGCGCCCTGGCGGGGATTTGCCGGGCCGGTGGCCGCCAGCCGGGCCGCGGCCGCGCAGCGGTCGGCGGACGCGGCGGCTGCAGCCTTGGTCCGGCGAGCCGAGCATGCAGCTGCGGTGGCCGCCGCGGTGCCACCGACCGTGGTGCTGGCACAGGCGCGAGCGGCGCTGCGCGCGCGCCGAATCTGGTGAGACCGCTAGATCAAGTGGGGAGAAGGTAGGTGAGCAGCATGAAGGCCGGCCTCGTTGCCGAGCTCCGCGATCAAAAGGTGCGGGGTGAAGGTAGGTGCTTGGCCGGTCCGTGGTCGATGCCGAGCCTGACTGGGCTGGAAGCCAGCAGGTCAGGGGTGAGCCTGGGGCAGGAACCAGGGACGGGGCTCAGTGGTGTCCTGTGGTGGGCCTGCCCGAGCACGTCGGAAGCTCAGCCGTATCAGGGCTGCTACTAGTGTCAGGGTTTAACTTGAATTCAATTGCAATAGTGATGAAGCATGCCGTCTTTGCGAGAGAGCCTAGGTGTTCGAGTTGTCATGTAAGATGAATGCCGCCGTGACGGATCCGTAAGAAGCCTATTTCTTGTGGGTCGATTTAATGAAGACTAGAGGCGGAAGGGGGCAGTCATGGATGTTCGGGCGAAGCGACGCATCGGGTGGACGGTCGCCCTTCTTGTTGCCGCTTGTAGCGCGGGCTACGCCTACTACCTCAGCCTTATTGTCCCCGACCTTGATCCTAAGGCTACCTGGACGTCCTTAAGGCTCCCCCGGCAGACGTCCCTGCAGGTGGTAGGCGTGCTCTTGACTATCCTAGCCCTTGTAGCTCCTACCGCCATGGGCGCTTGGGAGTCTCGGCAAAGCCGTCTAATCAGTGAAGATCTTGAGAGCGCAAAAGCGGCGGCAGTCCTTGAGCGCCATACCCGCATCATCGGTTCTCTGACGCCTATCGCTCATGCGCTCTCTCGGCTCGCATCGATGTCCAGCGCCGCAACTAACAATCAAGCCCGGTTCGAGTTACGTGGAGTGGTAAAGTCGATCGTCCTGAATGGATTGGTCGACATCTATGGTGGCTCTTTGAATGCTCGTGCGATCTTCTACAAGTTTGTCTCCAGCCCCGCTGGAGACCGACTGGTTCCCGAGAACTCCCATGCTGGTCGAGGGCCTGTTCCTGACAAAGTGTTCGACTCAAGTACCCCTGAGGGCAGGGAAGCGTTGGCGGCCGTCAAGGCGAACCAGGTCCGACAGTGGGTGCTGGGAATGCCGGGCTCCCCTCCCCCGGGGTGGAACACCTCCAAGGCGTACTCCGGGTGGGTCTCGGTTCCCGTGCTAGCTCAAAGGCCTGATGGCACGCACCGCGTGCATGGGATGTTGACCTTGGACGTGTCAGATCCCAACACGTTTGTGCTTGGCGCCGATGACCAGCAAGCCAGGCTGGATTGGGAGACCGTGGAAGCCTTTGGCCGGCTGTTGGCAGCCGCACTCAGCAAGAAC
Organism: Quadrisphaera setariae; assembly: GCF_008041935.1. Taxonomy (NCBI): domain Bacteria; kingdom Bacillati; phylum Actinomycetota; class Actinomycetes; order Kineosporiales; family Kineosporiaceae; genus Quadrisphaera; species Quadrisphaera setariae. The sequence goes on along the minus strand of NZ_VKAC01000021.1, from coordinate 8,305 downwards.
CTGAACGCATCCTCATAGCGCAAGCTTGACATGTCAGGTTGTGCTCTGACAGTGACGGTTTACCAACGGCTTGCCTGCCGCTCTGCTGGTCACTAAGCAGGGTCAAAGGCAAGAGCCAGGTCCGTCTGTTACCAATGGTCAGAAGCGAGGCAGCGCGTACGCGTCTGTTCTGTGGCGGCTCGTCCGGGTAAGAGGTCGCCTTACGATCGAGACGAGGATCCCGTAAGCCGCCCTGTGCGTCGACCCAGCCGACGGTCAGCAGCAGCAGAGACCGCATCAGCGTTGCGGCGGGCTTCCTGGCCGACCCACTCGAAGTACGCCTTGGGGTCGCGAATCGCCAGCTCCAGGCTTCGGTCGACCCGGTTGACGTCGATGGTCTGCAAGCTAGCCCCCCTTGTAGGTCCCACAGCCTTGCATGTTGCGAACCGTTGAGCACACATCCCACCCCGGTGGCCCATCGTGTGCTTCACCTGGTCTATACCCAATCGACCCCAAGCCTAAGCGTCGTAGGGATCTCACCGCGCCACTCCCGCACGTCAGGAACGCCCAACCTGCCCAGGTGGGGTTCTTGCGCGTGTGCCCGCTGCTGTCGCGTCGTCCTGGACCGCCTCTGAGATTCGAGGTCCGGGCTGCAGCCGGTGGGGGTGCCGACGGCGCCTGGCGGCGCGTCGAGCACCGCCTGCCGTCCTTCGCCCTGGCAGGCGCGCCCGGCGCTGGGGCGCCGGTCGTCTCGAACCTGCGGTTACCCCTGATGGGCGCTGGGCGCCCATCAGGGGTTCCAGCCCGCCCACCCGCCGGCCTAGGGTGTCGGTACCAGCGTGGGAGAGCGAGATATGGCATTGCGCTTCGCTTATGCCTTCTCGTCCCGAGCTCGCTGCGCTCGCCCCGGGAGTACCGGCCCTACGGGCCGGTCGGGACGGCCCTTGAGGGCCGCCCGGAAGGGCGGGGCGCGTAGGCGGTACGGCGACAGAGCGGAGGGGTCGGCGATGGTGCGGGGCACCCCGGGGGTGACGCGGAAGCGGACGATCTCGGTGCGGGTCTCGGATGCGGAGTGGGCAGCGTGGGAAGCCCGCCGTGACGCATCGGGCCGGGCGGAGATGGGCGCGTGGGTGCGCGCGGTGGTCTTGGACGCTGAAGGACTGGGGACTGCGGGGGTGGCGGGGTCGCGGGCTGGTGACGTCCCGGTGGTGCCGGCGGTGAACGCGGCGGCGTATGAGGCGCTGGTGGGGGCGGCGAACAACCTCAACCAGCTGACGCGGTACTCCCACCAGAACGAGGCGCTGGCGCCGGGAGTGGGTGAGGCGGTGGCGCAGGTGGTGGCGGCGGCGCGGGCGGTGCGGGGCCGGCGCGTCTTCGAGCCCGCCGAGCCCGCCGAGCCCGTGGTGGAGCCGGTCGAGCAAGCCGGTCAGCCTGACGGGCCCCTTGAGCCGGTGGATCCATGGGTCAGCCGCCCCCGGCGCCGCGTTGAGCCCGCCACCGGGCCCGACGTCGAGGCTGACGTCGACGCGAGCCCTGACGGTGGCACTGACAGCGGCTCTGGCACTGACGGTGGCTCTGAGGTGCCGGTCTCCTCTGAGGTGTCCGCTGAACGGTCTTCTGCTGGGTCTTCCTCGGCGGCCGAGGAGGACCGGCGGCCGGCGGGCTGGGAGGCGATGAGCCTGCGCGAGCGGGCACAGTGGCTGCAGCGCTCAGGCAGGGCTGAGGAGCGGTGAGGCGGGAATGATCCCGCGGATCACGCGCGGGTCCTCGGCCCGCGCGGCGCTGGCCTACGACTTCGGCCCCGGGCGGCGTGAGGAGCACGTCAACGCCCGCACCGTGGCCGGCAACGTGCCCGGCCGCTGGCAGGACCAAGCGGTGATGATCGATGAGACCGTCGCCGCCCGTCCGGGGGTGGTCAAGGGGATCTGGCGCACCAGCTTGCGCGCGGCCCCGCAGGACCGGGTGCTCTCCGATGGCGAGTGGGGACAGATCGCCACCGGCTACATCAGCGCGATGGGATTGACCGAGCACCCGTGGACGGCGACCCGCCACGGGGAGGACCACATCCATCTCACCGTCTCCCGGGTCTCCTGGGCGGGCACGGTCGCCTCGCTGTCGCATGACTTCACCAAGGCCCAGACCGCCTGCCGCAGCATCGAGGTCGCCCACCAGCTGATCGATGCCTCGGCCCGGTATGACCGGGCGCGTCCGCAGATCAGCCATGGGGAACGCGAACGCGGGCAGCGCCTGGCTGCCCAGACCGCCGATCGGGCCGCTGCGCCGGGGCGAGACGGGAGCTCTGAAGGTTCGAGGCAGCTGCTGGGTGGCGGTGAGCGGGAGCGGCTGCGGGAGCTGGTGGGGACCGCGACTGCGCTGGCCGCCGCCAGCGGCAGAGGCCGGGAGGGGTTCGAGGAGCACTTGACCCGCTCGGGGGTGCTGTTCCGGGCCAACGTGGCCTCCACCGGACGGGTCTCGGGGTACTCCTACGGCCTGGACGGTCACGTGGATGCCGGCGGGACGCAGGTGTTCTTCAAGGGCTCTCAGCTGGGCAAGGACTACACCTGGGCGGCGACCAGCGCACTGCTGACCCAGCCCGGTGAGCAGCCGTCGGGCAAGCCCGCTATCGGGGTGGCCCTGAAGGAAGGCCAGGGCCCGGTGCCTGAGCCAGTGCGGGAGACAGGATCGAAGCCGGGGCAGACGCCGACCCAGAACCCGGCTCACGGGCTAGGGGAGCAGTCCCAGCGGGAACGCCTCCTGGTCGAGCACCACGCGGTGGTGGCCCACCGTCAACAGCTCACCCGCGACCGCATCACCGCCCAGAGCTCCCACCGCGGCGCGCTGTCGGCGCTGGAAGCAGCACGACGAGCCCTGGAGGTGGCCAGCCGCTCCCACCGTGAAGCGAGCGCGGACTGGCAGCAGCTGGCACGCGAGGTTGAGCGCACTGCGGTCGCGGTCGCCACAGCGATCGCGGCCGGACAGGAGCTGTCGGCGGCACGGCGAGCCCGTGAGCAGCTGGCCGCACCATGGGCGGTGCTCGGGGGACGGCCCACCGCCGCAGCGCAACGTGCCGCGGTCCTGCTCGAGGCACAGCGCGCGCAGGAGGACGCCCAGGCGCGGGAGGTGGCGGGGCGGGCGCGGATGACCCACGCCGAGGGCGCCGTGGGAGCCGCTCGTCAGCAGGTCACCGCTGCCCAGGCCGAAGCCGACCGCACCGGGCAGGTCGCCGCGCAGGCCGCGGTGCGTGAGCAGCGAGCAACCGGTCAGCTCACCGCCTGGGAGGTCGAGCAGGCACAGCACGCGCCGCCGTCACCGCTGCAACAGGCACTGGACCGCGCCCGCGGCCACCACCCCGGGGCAGGTCAGCCGGGCCCCTGGCGCCAACCTCCAGGGCCATCCCGGGGCTCCGGACCCAGCCGCTGACCAAGCGCCCATACCGTTCGTGCTGAGTGGACGACTCGTGGTCCTCCAGAGCGGATCCGGTCGTTACGTAAGTAAGTAAATACGTTTTTGGGTAATTACGTAGGCACGCTGTCACGTAGGTACTTATTGACGTCTCTACTTACCTACTGCCATGCTTCGCGCGTGCGCAGTGAGCAGCCCAGCCGGCTGGTGATGCCAGTCCTGAACCTCAAGGGCGGCACCTCCAAGACCACTTCGGCGGTCTTCCTCGCCCACGTCCTACATGAGTCCGGCTACACGGTGGCCCTGGTCGACGCCGACCCCCAGGCGTCCTCTGCGGACTGGAGCCGCTCAGCCCCCGAGCCCTTCCCTTTCCTCGTGCTGCCGATGGCGACCCCGCGCCTGCACGAGCAGCTGCACGACCACCTGCCGCCCGAGGTCGATGCCGTCGTCATCGACACCCCGCCTCTGGCAGATCGGGCCCACGTGGTGGTCTCGGCGTTGCGGGTGGCGACCCTCGCCGTGGTGCCGACCGCTCCGACGCCACTGGAGTACGGCCGCCTGGCCGCGGTGCGCGAGACGCTCGACCAGGCCGGCGGCATGCGCTATGCCACCCAACGCACCTACGCGCCAGTGCCTGCCGCCGTCCTGTTGACCCGGACCGTGGCCAATGCCGGTTCGACCGCCGCCTGGCGCGAGCAGATCCGTGCGGACGGCTGGTGGTGTCTGCGCGCGCAGGTGGGTCGCCTGGAGCTCTTCGCCCAAGCCGCTGGGGACAACATCACCAGGGCGACCGACACCGCCTACGGCGACGCCATGATCGAGCTACTGGAGGGGCAGGGCTAATGGCCACACGAGCCGACAAGACCGCGGCCGACAAGAGCGCCCGACTGCGGGCGATGCGGGAGGGCGGGCAGGTCATCCCTCCTCCGACCTCGGCGGTGATCGACGAAGTGTCGCCGGAGCAGGACAAGGCTCCCGCGGCGGCGCCGATGCAGCGCGAGGAGGGCGGGACGATGGTCCGGCTCAGCGTCGACCTCGCCCAGGCGCTGTACGACTCGCTCGACGACTGGATGCGCACGGCGGCCCGAGCGTCGGGCTTCACCCGGTTCAACCGCGTGAAGGTCATCCGTGCGCTGATCCGTGAGCTGCTGGCCGACCCGGCCCTGGCTGAGCGGGTCCGTCTGCGCGTCGAGAGCGACATGCGGAGTAGTAAGTAGTTACTTATTTGCGTATCAAAGTATTTACGCCACGATGGGTCTACCTGGCCTCCCTTGATGCGGAGGCAGATTCCTCGCCTGAGCAGCAGGAGGACCCCATGGCTTCGCATGAGCTGGAGAGCGCCGACGACTGCCGGCAGCGGCTGCAGGAGGCGGCCGAGGTGCTCGAGCACCTGCACGCCACACGCCGCCTGCGCATGAGCACCGACGCCAGCAACACCACCTGGACCGACGTCGACGCCGCCGTCCGATCCGCGCTGGCCTCCCTCGACGTCGCAGTCCAGGCGACCGCCTGGATGGAGTGCCAGCCGGCTCCCCCGGGACACGGGCATGAGCCGGCCCTGGCTCACCCCGGCCCGGGCCTGCGAGCTCGCCGTCGAGGCCGAGCACCTGGCCGAACGCGTCGACCTCGCGCGCCGAGCGCGACGCCGACGTCGATGATCGCCGCCGCCTCGTCGGCTTTCGCCTCGAGGAGGTTGCCGGGGATCTGCGCCGCGCGACCCGCGAGCTGCTCGCCACCGCGACGATGACGAGAGCGGCCATGAGGACGTGCGAACAGGGCGTCCGCGGGTGAGGTGGTGGCTGCCTCACCCGCGCGGGAGGGTGTATCGCTAGAGGACCGCTCATCGGGCTCCGCGCGGTAGTGCGACTCCCCCTCTTGCAAGCGATGCCCGGATACCCCGCCCGGTGGTTGTGCTTCGTACTGGTGCGCTCTACGGGGCACTGGTGAGGCAAGGGGGTGGTCATTCGCCTCCTCCCTTGGAGGAGGCGAATGACCGGATGTGTGAACCGGAGGGTTCGTCCAGGCCTTCGATCGCTCCCCTGCGTCAACGACGGCGGTCGGTGGCCTTGGGGTGAGAGGTGCTGGCCATCTCCAGCCAGATCGTCTTGGCCTGGTCGTCGATCAGATACCACAGCCGCCCGCCACCGGTGACCTCGTACTGCCAACGCTCCAGCGTCTGGCCCTCGTAGGCGCCCTGCGCCAACTTCCCCTTCAAGGGATGCTGGCGCTCGCTGATGTGGCGGGGGGTGGTGAGGATCTGTCCCCACGCCGTGGCGGCGTTCGAACTCGCCTGCGCGACCACACTGGCCCATCCGACGCTGGCCTTGCGGTTGGCAAAGCGCATCTGCCAGCCCGACGGGTGCGGGACCGGTGCTCCTCGAGTCATGCTGATCTCCGATCTTCAAACCGACCGACGGACACCTACCGGCGGTCGTGCAGCTTCGATCAGAGCGGTTTCGGGGGGCTTACGTCGCGGGCTGGGCGACCAGGGAGTCCTCTTCGCTCATCCCGTCACCGTCGTGGCCGGCCAGCAGCATGGCGGCCAGGTCGGGGTCGCTCCAGGTGATGGCGGTGGAGCGCCAGGCAGCGAGGTTGAGGAAGAACGGGCGCAGCTGGCTGGTCTCAGCGCCGGCGCGCAGGTTGTCCAGCAGCTCCTGCAGGCACGCGGTCTTCTCGTCCACAGGCAGCCACACCATCCACGGCAGGGTCTCGCTGAGGGCATCGCCTGCCAGGTCCGGGCGCACGCGCGCCAGGGCGGCCAGAGCGCTGGTGGTGATGCGCAGGCCCTGACTCTCCTGCTCGTGGCGCTCCACGGTGGACAGGTACAGGTCCTCGGCGTTGCGCCGGTCCAGCACGATGTCCTGCTCGGCCACCAGGGTCGCCACCTCGGTGGGGTGCTGCACCAGGCGACTGAGCGGCAGGGTGGTGGTCATGGCGTTCACCTTCCTCTGAAGTACTTCAGAAGTCTAGCGGTGTTCGCTCCATCGGCTCACCACGGCGCAACCTGTAGCGCTGCTGCACTTGCTGTGCATGACCCGTTCGCACTGGGTGATCGACCGCCCACGAGGCGCCTGCTCAGGTGTCAAGGAGTGCTGCGGCGACGAGGAACCCGCTCGCAGGCACCGTCAGGGTGAGCGACGCCTGTACGCAGCGGTGCTTCACCCAGGCGACCTTGCTGGCGTTGATGATGTTGGTGCACAGCGGCGCCAGCATGCTCTGGTCGGTGAGTTTGCGCTGCAAGGCGTCCGGCTCCCAGTAACGCAGGTGCCCGAAGTACAAGAAGTTCTCCGGAGCTTCGGCACGTAGGTGCCGGGCGCGCAGGCGTGGCCTGACCACCAGCAGCGCACAAAGGATCGCTGCGCTCAGGCATGCGATGCCAGCCCAGTACAGCCACTCCGCCGGTCCGTCTGGGAGGCCGGAGTACGGACCTGGGGCCTCTCTCAGCTTCAGGACGACACCAATGGCGGCGCTCTCGGCTGCAAGGGCGAAGGAGGCCTTCGCATCGACGCGCCCGGTCCAGTCAGCCACTGCCGCGTGGATCTTCCAGGCACTGTCGACGGCGTCCGGTGCGTCCGGTGCGTCCGGTGCGTCCGGTGCGTCCGGTGTGGGGTCACCTGCCTGGGGCGCTGGCTCTAGCGGTGGAGGAGTGCGGCGCGCGAGGCGGGAGCGAAGACTCGTTACGGCGCTCAGCAGACGGGGCATCACAGGGCCTGCATGGCGGTGGTGGCGTAGTACGGGTGTTGTACGCCTGCCATGGCCATCGGTCTGGGGCGCGTCCAGCGGATCGCTGAACGCTCCCCAGACAACGGAGGGGTGAGCAGGTAGTGGGTGGGGCCGTCGATCTTCAGGTGGGCCGCGGGGCTGCGGATGTCGCTGAGCTTGGCGGCAAGGTTGGGGGCCAAGCCCACAGAGACCAGGTCGCTGTGGCGGCGCACCCCACCACGCACCATCAGTGCTTCTCCGGTAGCGATGCCGGTGGCTGGCTGGACCTTCCACTTGGCTTTCGGGATTGCCACGAACCGCTTCTCCAGCTGTGGCTGCAGGAGGTTCTCGCAGGCCCACTTGAGCTGCAGCGCTGTCTGCACTGATCGATTCGCTGCGCCAGGACCGATGTAGATCGCCATGATGCGGTCGCCGTCGAAGCTTCTAATCTCTCCCCCGTTGCGCTTCACGAGGCGGGCTGCCGCGTCGAGGTAGACGCGAAGGACCTTGCCGACGGTGGCTGCCTGGCAGGCTTTGACCAGGCCAGAGCTGTCTTTGAGGTCGGCGTACAGGAACGTGGCTTTGACTTTGACGGCTTCGCCGAAGCCGACGTCATGGGTGGTGGGCACCACTCGGCCCACGCGTTGGCTGAACGGCTTGGCCAGGATCGCCGCGACCGCGCGAGACAGGTCATCAGCAAGGGGCATCGAGGACGCGCCGTTTAGCGCAGGTCCAAGATCACGGCGCCGGCTTCCAGTGCTGAGGTCTTGTGCAGGCGCAAGGTGTCATCCACTCGTCGGACCAGGTCAGAGACGTCCATGCTCCACCCGCAGCTGCAGTGCGGGCATGACAGCTCGGGTTTCTCGGCGTGTCCACGACCGCTTGAGGGTTGGCACTGCAGCGGGACGGGAACTTCGGTGCTCGCCTTGACGCACATCTCGTGACTGCGGCGGCAGCGTCGGCACAGCACGCGCACGCTCACCCAGCTTGGATCCATACCGACCCCCACGGTGTAGTGGCATTTCACGCTTGACGGCTCTTGCACTGTCTCACCGGGGTCGGACAGTCACGTCCCGTGAAGTGGTGTAGATCCCGGAGCCGCTCCCGGTGATCAACGCGGTCGTCTTCGTTGACGACGGCGTAGCGATCAAGTTGAACGGTCACCGCGCGATGTCAGTGAGACCTGCCTAGGGAACTCACCGAAGGACACCACGCGATGACC
>NZ_VKAC01000020.1 GCF_008041935.1 Quadrisphaera setariae | reverse complement strand
GTCGCAGGAGCGGCGCCCGTCACCGGTGCGGATCTTCCCCGCCCGGTCGGCGATCTTGCCGACGAGCTCATCGGCGATCCCCCCGACCGCCACCAGCGCCGAGATCGCCATGCACCGCTCACCCGCGGAGCCGAACCCTGCGTTGACGGCGGCGTCAGCGGCGAGGTCGAGGTCGGCGTCGGGCAGCACCACCATGTGGTTCTTCGCACCCCCCAGGGCCTGCACGCGCTTGCCGTTCGCGGTGCCGCGCTCGTAGACGTACTTGGCGATCGGGGTGGAGCCCACGAAGGAGACCGAGGCCACGTCGGGGTGGTCCAGCAGCCCGTCCACGGCGACCTTGTCGCCCTGCAGCACGGTGAAGACCCCGTCGGGCAGACCGGCCTCCTTCCACAGCGCGGCGATGAACAGCGCCGCGGAGGGGTCCTTCTCACTGGGCTTGAGGACCACGGTGTTGCCGGTGGCGATGGCGACGGGGAAGAACCACATCGGGACCATCGCGGGGAAGTTGAACGGGCTGATGACCGCGGTCACGCCCAGGGGCTGGCGCACCGAGTGGACGTCGACGTTGGTGGAGGCGTTCTCGGTGAAGCCGCCCTTGAGCAGGTGGGGGATGCCGCAGGCGAACTCCACCACCTCCTGGCCGCGGGCGACCTCCCCGGCGGCGTCGGAGACGACCTTGCCGTGCTCGGCGGTGATGATCTCCGCCAGCTGCGGGGCGCGGGCGTTGAGCAGCTCCCGGAAGGCGAACAGCACCTGGGTGCGCTTGGCCAGGGAGGTGTCGCGCCAGGCGGGGAACGCCTTCTTGGCCGAGGCGACCGCGGCCGCGACGTCGGCAGGCTCAGCCAGCACCACCTGGCGGGCCACCTCACCGGTGGCGGGGTCGAACACATCAGCGGTGCGGGTGGAGGAACCGCTCGTGGCGGCCCCGTCGATCCAGTGCTGGACGGTCTCGCTCATGGTCGTGCTCCTCAGTTGCTCTCGGAGGGCTTCAGGAACTGGCGCTGACGCGCCTTGTGCTGCTCGTAGACCCCGCGGGCGCGCTGGGTGCTCTCGAGCGCGGAGACCTCGCTGACCGGGACGTCCCACCAGCTGTCGCTGGACGGCGCGTCGACGAACGGGTCGGTGTCGACGTGGATGACCGTCGACTCGGTGGACGCCTTGGCGTCGAGGATCGCGGCCTCCAGCTCCTTGCGGGTGCTGGTGCGGACCACGTGCATGCCGAGGCTGGCGGCGTTGGCAGCGAGGTCGACGGGGAGGAAGTCACCGTCGAGCCGACCGGAGGAGGTGCGCGCCCGGTAGCGGGTGCCGAACCGCTGGCTGCCCAGCTGCTCGGACAGGGAGCCGATGGAGGCGTACCCGTGGTTCTGCACCAGGACGATGATGACCTTGACGCCCTCCTGGACGGCCGTCACCAGCTCGGTGGCCATCATCAGGTAGGAGCCGTCACCGACCATGACGAAGACGTCGCGGGGCGCGGCGCCACGGCGCGCATCGTCCTCGGCCGCCATGGCGACGCCGATGCCGCCGGCCACCTCGTAGCCCATGCAGGAGTACCCGTACTCGACGTGGTAGCCCTTCGCGTCGCGCACCTGCCAGAGCTTGTGCAGGTCACCGGGCATGGAGCCGGCGGCACACACGACGACGTCGCGCGGGTCGGACAGCTCGTTGACGGCGCCGAGCACCTGGTTCTGGTCGGGCTGGACGTCCAGGTCTCCGGAGTCCCGCGCGTAGACCGACGCGACGGTCGCGTCCCACGCGGCCTTGAGCTCCGCGGTGCGGGCGCGGTGGTCGTCACCGACGTCGTACCCGTCGAGCGCCGAGGCCAGGGCCTCCAGGCCCTCCCTGGCGTCGGCCACCACGGACACCGCGGAGTGCTTGGCGGCGTCGAGGGAGGCGACGTTCAGGGTCACGAACCGCACACCGGGGTTCTGGAACGCCGTGCGCGAGGCGGTGGTGAAGTCCTGGAAGCGCGTGCCGACACCGATGACCACGTCGGCCTCGCGCGCCAGGGCGTTGGCCGCGGTCGTCCCGGTCGAGCCGATGGCACCGACGGACTGGGGGTGGTCGAAGGGGAGCGCGCCCTTGCCGGCCTGGCTCTGGCCGACGGGGATGCCCGTGGCCTCCGCGAGGGCCGCGAGGGCCGCCTGGGCACCCGAGTAGTGGACGCCGCCACCCGCGATCAGCAGCGGGTTCTGCGCCGACCGGATCATGTCGGCGGCCCGGGCCAACGCAGCGCGCTCGGGCAGCGGACGCCCGACGTGCCAGGTGCGCTCGGCGAAGAGGTCGTCGTCCCAGTCGTGGGCCTCGGCCTGCACGTCCTGCGGGAAGCAGACCGTGACGGCGCCGGTCTCGGCCGGGTCGGTGAGGACGCGCATCGCGCCCAGCAGCGCGCCGGGCAGCTGCTCGGGGCGCCAGACCCTGTCGAAGTAGCGCGACAGGGGGCGGAAGGCGTCGTTGACGGTGACGTCACCGGACTCAGGGCGCTCCAGCTCCTGCAGCAGCGGCCCGGCGGAGCGGGTGGCGAAGGTGTCGGCCGGCAGCAGCAGCACCGGGAGGCGGTTGATGGTGGCCAGCGCCGCGCCGGTGAGCATGTTGGTGGAGCCCGGCCCCACCGAGGCGGTGACGGCCCACGTCTGCAGGCGGTCCTTGGCGCGGGCGTAGGCGACGGCGGTGTGCACCATCGCCTGCTCGTTCCGACCGAGGACGTAGGGCAGACCTGGCTCACGACCGGCCTCGAGGGCCTCGAGCTCGTCCTGCAGCAGCGCCTGGCCGAGACCGGCGACGTTGCCGTGGCCGAAGATGCCGAGCGCGCCGGCGAAGAGCTTGGTGCGCACGCCGTCGCGCTCGACGTGCTGGTTGGCGAGGAACCTGACGGTGGCCTGGGCGACCGTCAGGCGAGTCGTCGGTCGAGCAGTGGTCATCGGGCGTCTCCGAGGGGCAGCCGGGGGTCGGTGGGCTGGTCGGCCCAGGTGGAGCGCACCCAGGCGTGGTCGGGATCGTCGACGATCCGCCAGGCGCGGTCGTCGGCGGGGCCGGCCATCGCGTTGAGGTAGTAGAGGTGGTTGCCCGGAGCGGCCATGCAGGGGCCGTGCCAGCCGTGGGGCACCAGCACGGTGTCGCGGTCGCGGACCTCCGCCAGCACGTCGATCTGGCGGTCCTCGCGGTCCGACGTGGAGTAGGTCCGGTGGTAGCCGACGCCCGGCTCTCCGGACGGCCCGGGAGCCACCTCGAAGTAGTAGACCTCCTCGAGCTCGCTCTCGTGCTCGGTGGTCTCGTCGTGCTTGTGCGGCGGGTAGCTCGACCAGTTGCCGCCCGGGGTGACGACCTCGACGGCGACGAGCTTGCTGGCCACGTCGACGTCGGCGGAGGCGAAGTTGCGCACCTCGCGGGTGCAGGTGCCGGCCCCGCGGAGCTCCACGGCCACCTCGTCGACGCCGATGTGGCGGACGGGCTTGCGGACGCCGTCGGGCAGCACACCGGTCTTGGCGCCGGGCACCCCGACGCGGGCGCCGTCGCCGTCCGGCGAGGCGCTGAGCACGGCCTTCGAGCCAGCGGGCAGGTAGAGCACGTCCGTCGGCCCCGCGAAGACGGAGGCGCGTCCGGTGAGCTCGTACCGGTCGTCCTGCCCCGCGGCGCCCTCGACGACCACGGTCAGGCCTCCGCGCAGCGGGACGAGCACCACCTCGTCGTCGCCGGTGTCCAGGTGGACCTCCTGGCCGGGGGCCAGGTCGGCGGCGCGCAGCGACGTCCACCCCCACCCGGCGACCTCGGGGGTGACCCTGACGTCCCAGACGCCGTCGGCGGCGGCGCCGGCGGGCAGGTGCAGGTCGGCGTTCGACGCCGTCGACGACGTCACGGGGCTACCAGCACGTCCCGCACGATGGCGTCGAGCTGGGCGTCGGCCTCGAGGAACTGGCGCAGCGTCTTGCGGGTGGCGCCGTACTCCTCGAACTCCTCCACGGTCATCCCGTCCACCTCGTAGGCCTTGGTGAACTCCGAGATGGTGCGCAGCGCCGCGAGGTGCTCCTCCGCGACCGGCTGGTCGATGGCGTGGGGGTCCACCGGGAGGTCGTTCTCGTTGAAGCGCGCCTGCCAGTCGAACGGCGGGGAGACCACGAGGTCACCGCCCTGCAGCTCGCTCCACTGCATGGAGTTGCGGAAGGCCGCCGAGAGGATGCGCACCCGGTAGCCCCGCTCGACGAAGAGGTGGTGGGCCTTCTTCAGCGCGGCGACGCCGGCCCACTCGAGGTGACCCGGGTCGACGAGGATGCGCTCCTCGGCGACGTACGCCTTCAGCCAGTCGTCGAGGCGGCCGCCCATGATCGTGCAGACGTGGCCGAACTCGGGCACGGGCAGTCCCTCGGCCTCGCGCCGCTGCATGCCGCGCTCGATGGCCTCTGCCACGGCGATCGCCTGCGGCACGGTGAACGAGACGGTGGCGTTGAGGGAGACGCCGCGGTAGGCGGCCTCCTCCATGGCCTCGATGCCGGTCCTCGTGGCGGGGATCTTCACGATGATGTTCTTCGCGAGCTTCGAGAAGCGCTCGGCCTGGTCGGCCAGGGCGGCGGCGTCGCGGTGGAAGCGCGGGTCCGTCTGCATCGACAGGCGGCCGTTGCGGCCGCCGGAGGCCTCGAACGCCGGCTCGAGCAGCTTGGCGGCCTCGACCGAGAGCTCTTCGACGACCATCCAGCCCAGCGCGGACTCCCCGGCGGTCGGGTTCTCGGCGGCGAGCTCGCGCAGGCGGGCGGTCCAGCGCGGCTTGTCGGCGTTGATGGCCGCCAGGGCGATGACCGGGTTGCACGTGGCGCCGACGGCGCCCCAGGCGATGGACCTGGTCAGCTCGCCGATCTCGGCGGAGTCGTTCCACAGCGCGGTGGGCGTGGTGGCCGCGGCGACCGCGGTGGGCAGGTGCGCCTGCGACGGGTCGAGGCTGGGCAGCGGGTTGGCGCTCGCAGCGGTCTGGCCCGCGGGGGCGGGGGCCGGAGCGGGGTTCGGTGCGGTGGTGGTCACGGGACGGTCCTCCTGGGAAGGGTCAGCGGACGAGGGAGACGGCGGTGTCGACGGCTGCGGCGACGTCGTCGTCGGGGGGGAACAGCAGGGCGCGGCCGACGACGAGGCCGCGCACCGCCGGCAGCGCCAGGGCGCGGCGCCAGGTCTCGTAGGTGGCGTCGGGGGCCGCGACCGGGTCGCCGCCCAGGATGAGGGTGGGCAGGGTGGTGGCCTCCATGACGCGCTCCATGTCGTCGACCACGGGCAGCTTCATCCAGGTGCGGGCCGAGGAGGCGCCGATGCCCTGGCCGACGTGGATGGAGGTGATGACGCCCTCGGGCGAGAGGTCGTTCACCACCTTGCGGCCGTCGCGGAAGCTGACGAACGGCTCGACCATGGCGACCTTGCCGGCGCGGTTGAGGTCGGTGACCGCCCTGGCGCAGGTCTCCATCGTCGCCACGGTGCTGGGGTCGTCCCGGTCGATGCGCAGCAGCATCTTGCCGGCGTCGAAGCCGGACTCGACGATGCCGGGCACGTCGTAGGCGGTCATGCGGTCGTCCATCTCGAAGACCGAGCCGGCGAGGCCGCCGCGGTTCATGGAGGCGATGACGACCTTGTCCTCCAGGGCACCGAGCAGCAGGAGGTCCTCGGCGATGTCGGCGGTGGCCAGCAGCCCGTCGACGCCGGGACGCGCGAGGGCGGTGCGCAGCCGGTCGAGGAGCTCCGTGCGGCTGGCCATGGCGTCGGCACGGCCGCGCGCCGAGAGGGCGCCACGGGCGGGGTGGTCCGCGGCGACCACCATGAGCCGGCCGTCCTCCGGCACGAAGGAGGGCCGGCGCACGCGGTCGGCGAGCGCCGCGGCGACGGCCTCGGGGTGGCGCGCGCGCAGCTCGGTGACCTCCGCGTAGGTCCGCGCCCGGGGCGCCGGGAGCACCGTGGTGGGGGTCCGGGTGTCAGGCACGGGAGGACTCCTCGGCGTGGTCGGTGCGGTGGGCGGAGACGTGGGCGGCGATCTCGGCCGCCGTGGGCATGGCCGTCGAGCACTCCAGGCGGGAGGCGACGATGGCCCCCGCGGCGTTGCAGCGGGCCAGCAGGTCGTTCAGCGGCAGGTCCGCGAGGAGCCCGTGGATGAGCGACCCGCCGAAGGCGTCACCGGCTCCCAGGCCGTTGACGACCTCGACCGGGGTGGCGGGGACGACGACGCGCTCGTCGCGGGTGGCGCCGAGCACGCCGCGCGGGCCCTGCTTCACGACGGCCAGCTGGACCCCGAGCTCGAGGAGGGCGTCGGCGGCCGCGTCGGCGTCGTCCTCGCCCGTCGCCACCCAGCACTCCTCGCGGTTGCCCACGGCGACCGTGACGTGCGAGAGGGCGCGCTGGGCCTGCTCGCGGGCGGCGTCGACACCGCCGGCGCCGAGCCAGAAGTCGGGGCGGTAGTCGAGGTCGAGCACGGTGCGGGCACCGCCGACAGCTGACGAGGCGGCGGAGCGCGCCTCCAGCGCCGCGTGGTGCGCAGAGCGGCTGGGCTCCTCGGACAGGCCGGTCAGCGTCACCCAGAGGAGGTCGGCTCCGGTCACGGCGTCGAGGTCGAGGTCCGACTCCTCGAGCTGCAGGTCGGGAGCGGTGGGGCGGCGGTAGAACCAGATCGGGAAGTGGTCCGGCGGGAAGATCTCGCAGAACGTCACCGGGGTGAGGTGCGCGGCGTCGGTGGCGACGAGGGCGTCGTCGACGCCCAGCTCGCGCAGCGCCCGGCGCACGAAGCGGCCGAAGGGGTCGTCGCCGACGCCCGAGAGGAGCGCGGGGCGACGGCCGAGGCGGGCCGCGGCGACCGCCACGTTGGCGGCGCTGCCGCCGAGGAACTTGCCGAACGTCTCGACGTCCTCGAGGCCGACCCCGGTCTGGAGGGGGTAGACGTCGACGCCGCAGCGTCCGACGACCAGCACCTCGGGGGCGGCGGCGGGCGTGTTCACGCAAGACCTCCACGTCGTCGTGCGGCTGGGTGGTGGTGCGGGGGTGCGGGGGGCGCCGCGCAGGACGGCCCCCGGCGTCCGGGGGCGGCAGCACCGCCGGTGACGACACTGCTCCCGATGGCCACCGCCTGTCAAGTGTTGTCCTGACATACGGTCCTCTAGTCCTTCGGAGCGCAAAGCTCCCGGGATGCTGGTCCGCGGGCCGCTCGCCTGCGATGATTCGGCGATGAGCACCGCCGCCGCTCCCGACCTCGCCGCGATGCTGGCGCGCGGGATCGACAGGTCGAGCCCCGTACCGCTCTACCACCAGCTCGCGGAGCTCCTCCGCGGAGCCATCTCCGACGGCACGCTGCCCCCCGGCTCGCGCCTGGAGAACGAGGTGGCCCTGGCCGAGAGGCTGGGCCTGTCCCGTCCGACCATGCGGCAGGCGCTGCAGGAGCTGGTGGACAAGGGCCTGCTGGTGAGGCGCCGCGGTGTCGGCACCCAGGTGGTGCACCCGCACGTCAACCGCTCGATGGCGCTGACGAGCCTCCACGACGACCTCGCCCGCAGCGGGCGCACCCCCACCACCGAGGTGCTCGACTACGACGTCGCCCCGGCGCCGCACGAGCTGGCCGAGGCCCTGGGCGTCGCCCCCGGGACGGACGTCGTGACGGTGCGGCGGCTGCGCTCGGCCGACGGCGAGCCGCTCGCCATCCTCACCAACCACATCCCCGCCGCGACGGCGCCGAACCGCGAGCAGCTCGAGGCCGAGGGCCTCTACGAGGTGATGCGGGCCCGCGGCGTGCAGTTCCGGGTGGCGCGCCAGAGCGTCGGGGCCCGCCTGGCGTCAGCGACCGAGGCCCGCCTCCTGCACGAACGACCTCGCGCGGCGCTCGTGACGATGCACCGCACCGCCTACGACGATGCGGGCTCCGTGATCGAGGTGGGCGACCACGTCTACCGCGCGTCCCGCTACGCCTTCGAGACCACCCTCGTCGACCGCTGAGGCCGACCACCCCACCGAGGAGCACCCCGTGACCGTCGTCGTCGGATACGTCCCCAGCAGCAGCGGCCGCGCCGCGGTCCAGGCCGGCATCGAGCACGCCAGGGCCTTCGACGCCCCGCTCGTGGTGGTGAACACCGACAGCGGGCGCGGCGCCGGCGCCACCGACGGCCCGGCCCTGGTGGAGGACACCCACCTGGAGGTCCTGCGCCGCACGCTGGACGAGTCGGGCGTGCGCGCCGAGGTGCGCCAGGAGCCGCGCCAGGAGCCGGCGGAGGCCCTCCTCGACGTCGCAGCGCAGGTGGGGGCGCGGTGCATCGTCATCGGTCTGCGCCCCCGCTCGATGGTCTCGAAGCTGCTGCTGGGCAGCACCGCCCAGCAGGTGCTGCTCCACGCGACCTGCCCGGTGGTCGTGGTGAAGGCCGAGCCCGAAAACGCCTGATGCCTTCGGGCATTTGATGGGTTGACCTGACAAATAGGTCGACGTACGGTCGCTCCAGCCGCCGGGCCCGGGCTCGGCGGCGCCGGGGCGCCCGCAGGGCGCCCGAGCCGATGCGCGAGGGAGCGCCATGACGACGACGTCCGCCCGAGGGGCCTCGAAGGGGCCCACGACGAGCCACGGCGCCTTCCTGGTGCGCCTGACCGTCATCGCCACCCTGGGTGGCCTGCTCTTCGGCTACGACACCGGCGTCATCGCCGGCGCGCTCCTCACCATGCCCGACGACCTGGGCCTCACGACGGTGCAGACGGCGACGGTGGTCACCGTCCTGCTCCTGCCGGGCGCCGCGCTGGGCGCGCTGTTCGCCGGCCGGATCGCAGACCGGATCGGGCGGCGCACCACCCTGCTGATCTGCGGGGTCGTCTTCCTGGTGGGGGCGCTCGGGTGCGCCCTGGCACCCGGCTTCGGGGTGCTGGTCGCCTCGCGCTTCGTGCTCGGCCTGGGCGTGGGAGCGGCGGCGGTGATCTGCCCGGTCTACCTGGCCGAGATGGCGCCCGCGGAGAAGCGCGCCCGCATCGTCACCATCAACGAGCTCATGATCGTCTCAGGCCAGCTCCTCGCCTTCGCCATCAACGCGGTCATCGGCGCGCTCGTCGACCACCCGGGCAACTGGCGCGTCATGCTGGGAGTCGCCGCCGTCCCCGCCGTCGGCCTCCTCCTGGGCATGGTCGTGCTCCCGGAGTCGCCGCGCTGGCTGGCCCTGCGCGGGCGCACCGAGGAGGCACGCGCGGTGCTCCTGCGCAGCCGCAGCGCCGCCGAGGCGGACCGCGAGCTCGGCGAGATCTCCCACCTCGCCACCGAGGACCGCGCCGCCGCCCGCACCTCGATCCGCTCGGTGCTGCGCCAGAACCCGTGGATGCGCCGCCTGGTGTGGATCGGCGTCGGGCTGGCCGCGGTCCAGCAGGCCACCGGCATCAACACGGTGAACTACTACGGCACGCAGATCCTGGCCGACACCGGCCTCGGCGACCAGGTGGCGCTCGTGTCCACCATCGCGATCGGCGTCACGTCGGTGACGATGACGCTGCTCGGCATCTGGCTGCTGGGCTTCGTGAGCCGTCGGCGGATGCTGCTCACCGGGTTCGCCGGCGTGGTCGGGTCGCAGGTCGTCCTCGCTCTGGTGTTCCTGCTCCCCCAGTCCACCGGGCGCAGCTTCACCATCCTCGCGGCGATGCTCGTCTTCGTCGCCTTCGTGCAGTGCTTCATCGGCACGGGCATCTGGCTGATGCTGTCGGAGATCTTCCCGCTGGCCATCCGCGGCTTCGCGATGGGCCTTTCGGTGTTCGTGCTGTGGGTCGTCAACGGGGCGATCTCCTTCGCCTTCGAGCCCACCACGGAAGCACTGGGGACCACCACGACGTTCCTGCTCTTCGCGGCCGTCAACGTGGCCTCGCTCTTCTTCGTCCTCCGGTGCGCCCCGGAGACGAAGGGGCACACCCTCGAGTCGCTCGAGGAGCACCTGCGCACCCCCGCTGGGGGCGTGCCCGCCGTCGGCCGCTGAGGGGGCCGGTCCGGCACCGGCCGGCCGGCGGGGTCAGCCCCGCCAGCCGCCCGCGGGCCAGGTGCGCTGGTCGGCCGGGGGTCGCAGCGCCAGCACCTCGGCGAGCAGCTCCTCGTCGATCGGCTCGCCCGCCGCCTCCACGGCGGCACGGACGTTCGCGGGCTTCCGGGTGCCGATGACGGTGGTCGCCGCACCGCTGCGCTGGATGGAGTACTGGTTGGCGAGCTGGGCGACGTCGACCCCCTCCCGCTGGCACAGGGCCACCACCGCGGCGGCCGCCTCCCGGATCACCGGGCTCGCGGGGTGGTCGGCGGCCATCGAGCCGCCGGACGGTGTGAGCAGCCCGAGCGAGACGGCGGCGGCGTTCATCACGGCGGTGCCGTTCGCCTCCGCCACGGGCAGCACCCGCGTCATCAGGGAGTCGTCGAGCAGCGTGGCGTGCGCGTACGTCAGCACGACGTCGAGGTCGAACTCCTCCACCAGGGCGCAGATGGTCTCGACGGGGTACCCGGTCACGCCGACGGCGCGGACCAGGCCCTCCTCGCGCAGCGCGAGGAGAGCCGGTACGGCGACCTCGCGGATCTGCTCGAGGGGCACGAACTCGACGTCGTGCAGCTGGAAGACGTCGACGTGGTCGGTCCGCAGCAGGTCGAGGCTGCGCTGGAGGCTCGACCGGATGCGGGCGGCGGAGACGTCGAAGTCGTCGCTGCCGTAGCGACCGGCCTTGGTCGCCAGCACCACCCGGTCGCGGCGGCCGCCGCGCAGCGCACGGCCGAGCCGCTCCTCGGCGTCGCCGTAGTACGGCGAGGTGTCGACGAGCGTGATGCCGAGGTCGAGGGCCTCGTGGACCACGCGCTCGGCCTGCTGCTCGTCGCAGTCGCCGAAGAGGCCGCCGCCGAGCGGCGCGGTGCCGAGCGCCACCTGCGAGACCTGCAGGCCGGTGGTTCCCAGGGGTGAGAGCTGCACGGGAGTGCTCCGTCCGTCGAGGGGTGTCAGGCGGTGAAGGCGCGGCGGAAGTCGTCGAGCGCCGCTTCGTCGTCGCCGCGGGCGAACGCCTCCAGCGCCACCACGCCGTCGTAGCCGAGACGCCGCAGCGCCGCGGCCACCGCCGGGTAGTGGACCTCGCCGGTGCCCGGCTGGCAGCGGCCCGGCACGTCCGCGACCTGGACCTCCCCGACCCACGGGAGCGCCCGCTCCACCAGCTCCACGAGGTTCCCCTCGCCGATCTGGGCGTGGTACAGGTCGAGGTTGAGCTTCAGCCACGGCGACCCGACGGCCTCGACCAGCGCGATCGTGTCGGCGGCCCGGGCGAAGGGCACCCCAGGGTGGTCGACGGCGGTGTTGAGGTTCTCCAGCACGAACACCTGCTCGTGGGCCTCCCCCAGCGCTGCCAGCGCCTCGAGGGTCCTGGCGGCGCGCAGCCACATCGCCGGCGTGGCCCCGGCACCGTCCACGGCGACGACGGGCAGCCCCTGGCCGTCCAGGCCTGTGCCGTGGACGTTGAGCCGCTCCACCCCGAGGCGCTCGGCCACGGCCAGGGCGTCGCGCGCGGTGGCGAGCAGGCGCTCGGCGCCGACCTCGTCGGCGAGGGTCCCCTCGGCGTAGCCGGTCATCGAGGAGTACCAGGTGCCGCCCGCGCGCAGAGCAGCTAGTGCGGCGACGTCCTTGGTGCGCCAGTCCCAGAGCACGACGCCGTAGCCGAGCTCGGTCAGGCGCCGCACGCGCTGCTCGAACGGCAGGTCGAGCAGCACCATCTCCGCGCACACCGCGAGCCTCATCGCCACCACTCCCTCGTGATCACGGCCGTCCCGTCGAGCCTCGCACCACCAGGTGCGGGGCGAGGACGACGTCGACGGGATCCTCCCGGCCGCCGTCCAGCCTCTCGACGGCGGTGCGCACCGCGGCCGCGGCGAGCGCCGCGGGGTCCTGGCTGACGGAGGTCAGGCGGACGTGCCCGAGGCGGGCCAGGGGGCTGTCGTCGTAGCCGACCACCGAGAGCGCCGCGCCTTCCCGCGGCCCCGCACCCCGGACGGCGTCGAGGAGCCCGACGGCCACGCGGTCGTTGGCGGCGAACACCCCGGTCGCTCCGGCGGCGAGGACCTCGGCGACCGCCGCGGCTCCGGCGTCCTCGCTGAACGACCCCTCCACCACGAGCGGGTCCAGGCCCCGCGACCGCGCTGCGGCGAGGAAGCCGTCGCGGCGCTCGTGGGCGACCTCGCTGCCGCCGCCGCTGACGTGGGCGAGGCGGGTGTGACCGAGCTCCGCGAGGTGCTCGACCACCAGGGCCGTGCCCGCGGCCTCGTCGGCCCTGACGACGTCGAGCCCTGGTGCCCGGCGCCCGACCAGCACCACCGGGTCGTGGGCGTCCAGGGCTGCGAGCTGCGACGACGGCAGCTCGCTGCCGAGCAGCAGCAGCGCCTCGCACCGGGAGTCGAGCAGGACTTCGACGGCTCCCGCCTCGCCGCGGCGGGCGGTGACCGGGTGCAGGAGCACCTGGTACCCGGCGTCCTCGGCGGCGTCCTGGAGGGCCTCGGCGAGCTCGGCGTGGAAGGTGTTGCGGATCGTCAGCGTCACGCCGAGGAGCCGGGTGCGGCGGGCGGCGAGGCGGCTGGCGGTGCGGTCCGCCCGGTAGCCGAGGGCGCTCGCGGCGGCGCGGACGCGCTCGACGGAGGCGGCGCTGGGCCCGGCGGCGCCGCGCAGCGCCAGGGACGCGGTGCCCGGGGAGACACCGGCCCGCTCGGCGACGTCGGCGAGCGTCGGGCGGCCCCCGGGGCGGCTCGACGCGCCGGACATGAGGACCCCCTTGACGGACGACGACGACGGTGGCGATGCTAGCGGAGGCTTAAAGCGCTTTAAAGCGCTGTCGTCCCAGTGCAGAGAGGCACTCCCCCATGAGCACGTCCCCCTCGTCGATCGGCGTCGCCGTCATCGGCGCCGGCATGGCCGGCCGCGCCCACGTGGCCGGCTACCGCGCCGCCGGCTCGCTCTACGGCGGCGGCCTGCCCGAGGTGCGCCTCGTCGCGGTCGCGGACGCCCACGCGCCCTTCGCCGAGTCCGCCGCCCGCCGGTGGGGCTACGCGAAGGCCGTCACCAGCTGGCAGGAGGTGGCGGAGGACCCGCAGGTCGACGCCGTCAGCGTGGTCGTCGCCAACTCCCTGCACCGCGAGGTCGTCGAGGGGCTGCTCGCGGCGGGCAAGCACGTGCTGTGCGAGAAGCCGCTCGCCCCGTCGATCGCCGACGCCGAGGCGATGGTCGCCGCGGGCGAGCGCGCCGCCGCCGAGCACGGCTCCGTCTCCGGCGTCGGCTTCACCTTCCGCCGCTCCCCCGCCGTCGCGGCGGTCCAGCGGCTGGTCGCCGACGGCTCCATCGGCGCGCTGCGGCACGTCGACGGCCGCTACTGGTGCGACTACGCGGTCGACCCCGACGCCCCCATGAGCTGGCGCTACCGGGGCGGGGCGGGGTCCGGGGCGCTCGCCGACATCGGCAGCCACCTCGTCGACCTCGCCGAGTTCCTCGGCGGACCCGTCACCTCGGTGCGCGGGACGACGTTCACCACGGTGACCACCACGCGCCCGAAGCCCGTCGGCGTCGTCGTCGGGCACGCGAAGAGCGCCGTCTCCGACGAGCGCGAGCCGGTGGAGAACGAGGACCTCGTCAGCTTCACCGCCACGCTCGCCTCGGGAGCCATCGCCACCCTCACCGCCTCGCGCATCTCCCACGGGCACGCCAACGGGCTCGGCTTCTCGGTGTTCTGCGACCGCGGTGCCGCGGTCTTCGACCTCGAGCGGCCCGCCGAGCTGCTGGTCTCCGACGACTCCGCCCCCGCCGGCCTCGGCGGCTACCGCCAGGTGCTCGTCGGCCCCGACCACCCCTACGTCGCCGGTGGGCTGGCGATGGACTTCCCCTCCGTCGGCCACGGCCAGAACGACTTCTTCACCTTCCAGTGCCGCGCGTTCCTGGAGCAGATCGCCGGGACGGGTGGCACGCCGCCCCTGCTGCCGCTGAGCCACGGCCTGCACAACCTGCGGGTGCTCGACGCCGTCACCCGCGCTGCCTCACTGCCAGGAGTCGACGTCGACGTCGACGCCTGACAGCCCACCAGATCACGACGACTGAGAGGACCAGACCCATGGAGATCGGCGTCTACACCGCTGTCCTGCACGACCGCGACCTGCGCTCCGCACTGGCCACCGCCAAGGAGCTCGGCCTGGAGGGGGTCGAGGTCAACGCCGGCGGCTTCATCGGGACGCCCCACCTGCCGGTCGACGCCGTGCTCGCCTCCGACGACGCCCGCGACGAGTACCTGGGACTGTTCGAGGAGGCCGGCGTCCACCTCAACGGCCTCAACGTCAACGGCAACGCGCTCCACGTGAACCCCGCCGTGCGCGCCAAGCACTCCGGCGACCTGGTCCGCTCGATCGCGCTCGCCGAGCGCCTCGGACAGCACAGCGTCGTCTGCATGTCGGGCCTGCCGGAGGGCGCCCCCGGTGCCGTCGCCCCCACGTGGATCGTCAACCCCTGGGACTCGTCCTGGCTGGACGCCCTGGAGCACCAGTGGTCGCTCGCCGTGCCGTACTGGCGCGAGCTCGACCGCCGCGCCGCCGACGCCGACGTCCACCTCTGCATCGAGATGCACCCGCAGAACCTGGTGTTCAACCCCTCCACGCTGGAGCGGCTGGTCGAGCAGACCGGCGCCACGCACGTGGGCGCCGAGATGGACCCGTCGCACCTGTTCTGGCAGCAGATCGACCCGGTCGCGGCGATCCGCCACCTCGGGCCGCTGGTGCGTCACGCCGCGGCCAAGGACGTGCGGATCAACCCGGCAGCGGCCATCCACGGCGTGCTCGACGACAGGTTCCGCCGCCTGCGCCCCGACGAGGACCGGGTGGGCCTCGGCACCGGCCCGGGCACCGACGGCGAGCACTACGTCAACGAGTGGCCGGAGGACTCCGCCTGGGACTTCGTCGCGGTGGGCAACGGCCACGACGTCGACTTCTGGGCGGAGTTCCTGCGCGCGCTGCACGAGGTCGACCCGGACATGAAGGTCAACATCGAGCACGAGGACACCGCGCTCGGCCGCATCGAGGGCCTGCGGGTGGCCGCCGACACCCTGGCGCGGGCCCGCGCGGCAGCGGGGGTCTGACCGGCGACCGGAGGACGACGACGGCGGCGGGGAAGCAGCACGGACGCGGCGGCGTTGCGCCAGCGTGGGGATCGGCCGGACGGCACTGCTCGGACTGGGCGTGCTGGTCGGCTCCGCCGTCCCGTTCGTCCCCACCGGCGAGGTGGTGAGCGCCGCGGCGACCCTCGCGTCGGGCTCGTGGCTCGACCTGGTGGTCGTCTTCGCCGTCGTCCTCGTGGCCTCGGTGCTCGGTGACAGCACGCTGCTGCTCGGGGCTGGGGTGGTCTCGCGCCTGGTGACCCCCGCCCAGCGGGCCTGGCTCGGGGCGAGGCGGCTGGCGCCCGCGGTGGGCCGCGCGCGGGCGCGCATCGCCTCCCACGCCCCGCAGGCCGTGCTCACCGGGCGCCTCGTGCCCGGTGGCCGGGCCCCGGTGATCATCGCGCTGGGCATCGCCCGCTACCCCGTGGGGCGCTTCATGGCAGCGGACGCCCTCGCCTGCGGGGCGTGGGCCGGCATCTACGTGGCGCTCGGCGCCCTGGGAGGGCGCGTCTCCGGGCACCCCCTCCTGGGGATCGGGGTGGCCGTGGTCTGCGCCGTCGCCCTCGGGCTGGGCGTCTCGCAGGTCCAGCGGCTGCTCCAGCACCGCCGGTCGCCGTCCCCCGCCGCCTGACGGTGGGGGTGTGAGGGTGGACTGGCAGGTCCTGGTCCGCGCCGGCGCACCCGCCTAGCGTCGACGCCGTGACGGTCCGCTCCTCCGAGGTCAGCACCTTCCTCACCAGCCGCCGCCAGCGCCTCACGCCCGAGCGCGCCGGCGTGGTCTCGCACGGCCGGCGCCGCGTGGCGGGGCTGCGGCGCGAGGAGGTCGCGCAGCTGGCCGGGGTGAGCACGGACTACTACTCCCGGATGGAACGCGGTGACCTCGCCGGAGCCTCCGAGGAGGTGCTCGAGGCCCTCGCACGGGCCCTGCAGCTGGACGAGGCCGAGCGCGAGCACCTCTTCGACCTCGCCCGGGCCGCCGCCGCGGGCTCACGGATGCGGCGGCGGGCCGCTCCCGCACGCCGCCCCGTGCTGCGCGCACCGCTGCAGCAGGTGCTGGACGCCACCACCGACGCGCCGGCCTTCGTGCGCACGGGCAGCCGCGACGTGCTCGCGGCCAACGCCCTCGGGCGGGCGCTGTACTCCCCGCTGTACGAGAGCGCCGCGCTGTCGGGCCACGCACTGCCCAACAGCGTCCGGTTCGCCTTCCTCGACCCGCGTGCGCGCACCTACTTCAGCGACTGGGAGCGCACCGCCGACGACGCCGTCGCCGCGCTGCGCGGAGAGGCCGGGCGCCACCCCTTCGACCGCGCCCTGACGGACCTCGTGGGGGAGCTGGCCACCCGCAGCGAGGAGTTCCGCACCCGCTGGGCCGCCCACGACGTGCGCCACCACCGCAGCGGGACCAAGCACCTGCACCACCCGGTGGTCGGTGACCTGGTGCTCGCCTTCGAGGTCATGGACCTCCCGGCCGACCCCGGGCTGACGCTGGCGGTCTACACCGCAGCCCCGGGCTCGCCGTCGGCCGACGCGCTGCGGCTGCTGGCCAGCTGGGCCGCCGGTGCGGGGTCGAGCACGGGGGCCGACGCGGTGCGCACGCCGTGAGCGGAACGCTCGGGCGTCGCCTGCTCGTGCCGGGCAGCGCGCTGCTGTGGGGCCTGCAGTTCGCCGTGCTCGTCCCCTCCCTCGCGCTGCTGCTGGTCGCCCTGTACGACGCGACGCCCTCCCAGGTCGGCTGGGTGCTCGGCGTCTACAACGGAGCCGGGTTCGTCGCGGCCCTCGTCGTCCCGGCCTGGGCCGACCGCCGCGGCGACTACCTCGTGCCGATGCTCGGCTGCTCCGCCCTCACGCTCCTGCTCGCGGTGGCGCTGTGGTGGGTCACCGGACTGCCCGGGGCGGTGGTCGCGCTCGTCGTGCTCGGGGCGCCCGCGGGGGTGGGCGTGTCGCTGCTCTTCGCCCACCTGCGCCACGAGGGAGCGGGCACGGCGCAGGTGACGCGGGTGCGCGCCGTGGTCTCGTTCGCGTGGATCGCGGGGCCCCCGCTGGCGACCTTCCTCATCGCCACCGCGGGCGAGCGGGCCCTGCTGCCGGCGCTCGCCGTCCTCGCCGTCCTCAACGGGGCGACGACGGCCGCGATGGTGCGGCACCGGCGGCGCCGCACCGCTGAGGGCCTCCCGGCGACCAGCGCCCCGGACGACGCGATCCCCGTCTCCCGCTCCGGGGTGGCCCTCGTGACGCTCGGCTTCGTGCTGCTGCAGGCCGCCAACGCCACGGTGGTGTCCGTGATGGCGCTGTTCACGACCCGCGGCCTCGGGCTCGACGTGGTCTGGTCGGGTGTCGCCCTCGGCGTGGCGGCCGCCGCGGAGATCCCGGCGCTGCTCCTGCTGGGGCGGCTGGGCAGCCGCGTCTCCGACCTCGCGCTCGTGGTCTCGGGCAGCGCGGTGGGCGTCGTCTACTTCGCGCTCATGACCGTGGTGAGCGGGCCCGCGGGACTCGTGGCGGTGCAGCTGCTCAACGCGTGGACCTTCGCGGTGATCGCCGGCACCGGGCTGGGGCTGTTCCAGCGGATCATCACCCGGCCCGGGCTCGCGTCCGGGCTGTACGCCAACACGAGGCGCCTCGGCGGTGTGGTGAGCGGCCCGGTCATCGGGCTGGGCGGGGCGACGGCCTGGGGGTACGGCGCCGCGTTCCTCGTGTGCGCGGGGCTGACGGTGCTGGGAGTGGTGCTCGTGGTGGTCGCGCTGCGGACCGCCCGCACCACCGCCACCGCCTGAGGCGCCGTTCCACCACCTCAGACGGTGAAGCGCCCCGTGAGCTCGGCCAGGCGCGAGGCAGCCGAGGTCAGGTCGGCTGCGGTGCCGGCCGTGTGAGCCGCGCTGCCCCGGTTCTGCTCGGTGCCGGCGGCGATCCCGGCGATGTTCTCCGAGATCTGCGCCGACCCGGTGGAGACCTCGGTGACGTTCCTGACCATCTCGGAGGTCGTGGCCGACTGCTCCTCCACCGCCGCCGCGATCGTGGACTGCACCTCGTCGATGCGGGCGATCACCTCACCGATCTGCAGGACCGCCGCCCCGGCGGCGGAGGCGTCGCCCTGGGTGGCGCTGACCTTGGCCACGATCTCCTCGGTGGCCGCCGCGGTCTGGCGGGCCAGCTCCTTGACCTCCCCGGCGACCACCGCGAAGCCCTTGCCCATCTCCCCGGCGCGGGCGGCTTCGATGGTGGCGTTCAGGGCCAGGAGGTTGGTCTGCTCGGCGATGGAGGTGATGAGCTTGACGACGTCGCCGATCTCCTGGCTGGAGGTGCCGAGCCGCTCGATGGCGGAGCCGGCGGAGGAGGCGGCGGCCACGGCGTTCGACGCCATCGCGGAGGCCTCGGAGGTGGCAGAGGCGATCTGGGCGATAGCGGCGGTCATCTCCTCGCCAGCGGCGGCGACGGTGGAGATGGAGACCGAGACCTCCTCGGAGGCGGCGGCGACCACCTGGGACTGGGCTGCGGCCTCCTGCGCGCCGGAGGCCATCTGGGCGGACACGCTCGCCAGGGACGTCGAGGTGGTCGCCAGGGCGGCGGCCTCGCCGGTGATGTCGCGCATGGCGGAGGCCAGGGCGTCCAGGGAGGTGTCGGTGGAGGTGGCCAGCTGGCCGACCTCGTCCTTGCGGTCGAGGCCCACGCGCACGTCGAGGCGGCCGGTGGCCACGCCGGCCATGACCTCCACCACCTTCCCCAGCGGGCGCGTCACCGAGCGGGAGACCACCACGGCGATGCCTGCGGCCAGGGCGACGGCCAGCACCGAGCAGCCCACCAGCAGCGCGACCGCCGCGTGGTAGGCGGCCTTCGCCGTGTCCGCGACCCCGACCGCCGCCGCCTTCTCCACGGTCGTGATCTCGTCCAGCGCCTTGGCGGCGGACCTGGCCGGCGGCGTGGCGTCGGAGTCGCGCAGCGCGACGAACGCCGCCAGGTCGTTGGCCTTGGCGAGCGGCACGAGCTGCTGGACCGCGGCGCGCCAGGTGGCGAGGTCGGTGGTGAAGGCGTCCTGCTGGGCCTGGGTGGTGCTCGGCTGGCTGGCCAGGTACGCCTTCCACCGCTCGTCCAGCTTCGCCTGCTCCGCGTCCAGCTCGGCGAGCGCCTTCTCCGTGCCGGCGGCGTCCGGAGTCAGCGCAGCGTTGGCCAGGTCGAGCCGGGCCTGCGTGAACGAGCTCTGCGTCTTGTCCGCGGCGTCCACGGACTCCAAGCCGCTCGTCGACAGGTAGTCGAGCTGCGCCTGCGCCTGGCCGAGGCGGACCACGCCGATGGCGCTGACCGCCACCAGCAGCAGGCACACCACCCCGAAGCCGAGGCCGAGCTTGACGGCGATCCTGAGGTCGGCGAGACGACGGAGCACGGGGACCTCCTGGTCGGGGACGGGGCGCGCAGGGCCTGCATGCGGCGCGGACAGACGACTCCTCCCAGTGATCGGGATCCACGGGCCCGTTCTTGATCCCTCCGGGGGAGGGCGCCATCTGCCGTTGGGGAGACACGCAGGGCGCGCCTCACCCCTCGCCGGTGCGGGGCACGTTGAAGCGCGTCACCACCTGCACCGGGGACGCCCACGAGCGCACCGGGCCCGGCAGGCCCCCACGGGACTGCAGGAGCACCCGCGCGGCGCGGCGCAGGTGGGGGCGCAGGTCGTGGTGGAGCACCGCCGAGACGCGTCCGGCGCGCAGCAGCCCCAGGTGCTCCGCGGCGAGGTCGTGCACGACGACGACGCGCGGCGCACGCCCGTGCTGCGCCAGCGCATCGAGCACGGCGGTGGCGCCACCCGCCCCGGCGTACATGGCGTAGACGGCGGCGACCACGGGCGCCGGCGCGCCGTCGTCGTCCCTCTGCAGCGCGGCCCGGAGGTCGTCGACCACCGATCGCGGGTCGACCTCGTCGTCACGGACCTCGAGCACCCGCCGCTCGGCCAGCACCTCCGCGAAGCCGGCGGCGCGCTCGTCCTCGCCGAGGTCAGCGCTGCCGCTGCGCACCACGAGCACGTCGCCCCCCTCGGGGCGGTCGGCGCCGAGCCACTGGTCCACGAGGTGCGCCGCCGTGCGGCCGGCGCCGCGGTTGTCCAGACCCACGTAGGCCGTGCGCGCCGACCCGGGCAGGTCAGTGACGAGGGTGACCACGGGAACGCCCGCCTCCGCGAGCGCTGCGACGGCGGCGACCACGTCGGGATGCTGCGGGGCCTTCAGCACCACGCCGTCGGACCGGGCGCTCGCCACCGTGCGCAGGGCCGCCACCACGGGGTCGGGGTCCGACCCGTCGAGCAGGTGGAAACGGGCCCTGACCACCGCGGGCCGCAGACCGGGCAGCTCCGCCTCCAGCGCTGCCCGCACCTCCACGGAGAAGCGCAGCGGGGCCTGGACCACCACGTCGAGCACCCAGGTCCGCCCGCCCAGCTGCAGCTGGTCGGCCTGGCGCTGCAGGTCGGCGATGGCGCGCTCCACCTGCCGGGCCGTGGACGGGCGGACGCCGGGGCGGCCGTGCAGGGCCCTGTCGACGGTGGCCTCGGACAGGCCGGCCTGGGCGGCGATCTCACGCACGCGGAACGGGTGGCGCACCCTCCCAGCACACCACGCCGCTGAGGTCTTCCTGAGGGATCCGGACGGTCCGCTGGTGCGCCGGACGACCTAGCGTCGTGGCACCGGCGGCCCCACCTCCCTGCCCCACCACCGCGCCGCCGCACCCTCGACGACGAGAGGCACCCCCGTGACCACTGCTCCGCTCCGCCCCACCACCCCGGCGCGCACCACCGTCGCCACGGGCTGGTACTCCCCCGCCGACTGCTCGCTGGACGACTTCCGCGCGGTGGTCGAGGGCGGCCTGGCCGAGACCGCCCTCGACCAGTACCCGCACGCCGACGCCCTCGAGCAGGGCGTCCTCGTGTACGGCTCCGGGCTCGGCGAGCACACCGGCACCGAGCGGGGCCGCCGGGAGGTGCAGGCCGAGCTGGCGCGCGCCCTCGCGGACGGCCCGGGGATCGTCGTCGTCAAGGGGGCCTTCGAGCACGCCGTCGTCGACGCGGCGACGGACGCGTTCAGCGCGATGGTCGAGGAGCAGAAGGCCGCGGGCACGGCCTCCGGTGACCACTTCGCCGCGCCGGGGGCCAACGACAGGGTGTGGGGCGCCCTGGACAAGCTGGCCGTGCGCGCCCCCGAGGTCTTCGCCGCGTACTACGCCAACGACGTGCTCGCGCTGGTGTCGGAGGCGTGGCTGGGCCACGGGTACCAGGTGACGTCGCAGGTCAACGTGGTGAACCCCGGCGGCCAGGCGCAGACCGCCCACCGCGACTACCACCTGGGCTTCATGGACCAGGCGCAGGCGCTCGCCTACCCGGCGCAGGTGCACGCGCTCTCCCCGGTGCTCACGCTGCAGGGGGCGGTGGCCCACGTGGACATGCCCGTGGAGACCGGGCCGACCCTGTACCTGCCGCACTCGCAGAAGTTCCCCGCCGGCTACGTCGCCTTCCACCGGAGCGAGTTCACCGGGTACTTCCTCGAGAACTCCGTGCAGCTGCCGCTCGCGAAGGGCGACGCGGCCTTCTTCAACCCGGCGCTCTTCCACGGGGCGGGCACCAACCGCAGCGCCGACGTGCGCCGGATGGCCAACCTGCTGCAGGTCTCGTCGGGCTTCGGGCGGGCGATGGAGGACGTCGACAGGACGGCGGCCTCCAAGGCGCTGTTCCCCGTGCTGCTCGCCCGCAAGGCGGCGGGTGCGGACGAGCGCTCGCTGCGCAACGCGGTGGCCGCATCCGCCGAGGGGTACGCCTTCCCCACCAACCTCGACCGGGACCAGCCGATCGGCGGCCTGGCGCCCCAGACGCAGGCCGAGCTGGTCTGGCAGGCGCTGAGCGAGGGGTGGGAGCCCGCCCGCCTGGCCGAGGCGCTCGACGCGCAGGCCGCGCGCCGGCGCTCCGCCGTCTGACCCACCCCGACGTCCGTGATCATGGGCGCTGCGTGCAGCGGGTGTTCGCAACGTCCATGATCACGGTCAGTGGGGGTTGACGGTATGACATGACAACTGGCTAGCATCGGCCCCGAGCGCCGCGGGCGCCCCGCACGAACTCGACGACGAGGAGCCCCTCCGGTGACCAGCCCCGCCACGCCCGTGCGCATCGCCCTCGTGGGCAGCGGCCGCATCGGCCAGGTGCACGCCGCGAGCATCCACCGCTCCGAGGGCGCGGTGCTGCAGGTGGTGGCCGACCCGTTCGTCGCCGGCGCGCAGTCCGTGGTCGAGCGCTTCGGGGGCCCGTCGACCAGGGCCACCACCGACGCCGTGGAGGCCATCACCGCCGCCGACGTCGACGCCGTGGTCGTCGCCTCGCCCACCTCCACGCACGTCGACCTCATCGCCGCCTGCCTGGACGCCGGCAGGCCGGTGCTGTGCGAGAAGCCGATCGACCTGGACATCGCCCGCGTCGACGGCCTGCGCGAGCGCGCGGCCGCCTCGTCGGTTCCCGTGGCCCTGGGGTTCAACCGCCGCTTCGACCCGCACTTCGCCGAGCTGCACCGCCGCGTGGCCGCAGGCGAGATCGGCCCGCTGGAGCAGCTGACCATCACCAGCCGCGATCCCGCGCCCGCCCCGGAGGACTACATCGCGGTCTCCGGAGGCATCTTCCGCGACATGACCATCCACGACTTCGACACCGCGCGCTGGTTCGTCCCCGACGTCGTCGCGGTCACCGCGGTGGGACTGCGGCAGTTCTCCGAGGTCATCGCGAAGCACGACGACTACGACGGCGCGGTCGTCACCCTGGTCGGGGCGAGCGGGCAGTCGGTGACCATCACCAACTCCCGCCACTGCGCCGCCGGCTACGACCAGCGCCTGGAGGCCACCGGCCCGCTGGGCACCCTCAGCGTCGGCAACGTCACCGACACCCTCGTCCGCTCCTCCACCGGCACCTCCGGAGACTCCGGCGCCCCGTTCCAGACGTTCTTCCTGGAGCGCTACGCCCAGGCGTACGCCGCCGAGCTGGAGGCGTTCCTGGCCGCGGTGCGCGGAGGGGAGCTGAGCGGCCCCGGCTTCGAGGACGGCCGCGCCGCCCTCGTGCTCGCCGACGCCGCCGGGGTCTCGGCCCGCGAGGGCCGCACCGTCCGCGTCGACCTGTCCGCCTGACGGCGGTGGTCGCGCCGGCGCTCGTCGCCAGCTGCTGGACGTCCGCGGGCGACGCGCTGCCGGCTGGTGACCGCGAGCGCAGCCCCCTGCCCCTGGCGGAGCGGGTCCGCGCCATCGCCGACACCGGCTGGGTGGGCCTGGGCCTGCTCCACGCCGACCTCGACGGCCTCAGCGCGGAGGGGCTGGCCGACCTGGCCGACCTGGTGCGCTCCGAGGGGCTCGCCCACGTGGAGGTGGAGCTGCTCGACGGTTGGTGGGACGACGACAGCGCCTGGCGGCCCCGCTGGGGCCTGCTGCTCGCCGCCGCCCGTGCGCTGGGGGCGGCGTTCGTCAAGGCGACCCCGCCTCCGGCTGGGCACCCCGGCGACCTCGTGCCGCGCCTGCGCTCCCTCGCCGGGGAGGCAGCCGCCGCGGGCACGCGCCTGGCCCTGGAGCCGCTGCCCTGGTCGGCGGTGGACAGCATCCCCGCGGGTGCTGACCTGGCACGCGCCGTGGACCACCCCGCCTTCGGCCTGGTGGTGGACGCGTGGCACGTCTTCCGCGCAGGGACCTCGATGGACGACCTCGCCGCCGCGCTGGCGCCGGCTCCGCGGTCGGTCGTCGTCGGGGTGGAGCTCGACGACGCCGACGCCGACGTCGTCGGCACCCTCTTCGAGGACACCCGCGACCACCGCCGCTACTGCGGCGAGGGCTCCTTCGACCTGCACGGCTTCGTGCGCGTGCTCCGCGCCGCCGGCTTCGAGGGCCCGTGGGGCGTGGAGGCGCTCTCGGCCGAGCACCGCGCCCTCTCCCTCGACGACGCGCTGGTGCGCGCCCGCGACGCCGCCCTCGCCGTCCTGCTCTCCCCGCCGACCGACCCGCTGACCGACCCGCTGCCCGACTCCCAGCCCGCGGAGGCCTCCTCGTGACCGACCCGATCGCCCTGAAGATCGCTGGAGCCCCCATCACGTGGGGCGTGTGCGAGGTGCCCGGCTGGGGCGCGCAGCTGCCCGTGGAGCGCGTGCTGCGCGAGATGCGCCAGCTCGGCCTGACGGCCACCGAGTTCGGCCCCGAGGGGTTCCTCCCCGTCGACCCCGCTGACCGCGCCGCGGTGCTGCGCGAGAACGGGCTGGCGGCCGTGGGTGGCTTCGTGCCCGTCGTGCTGCACGACCCCCAGCGCGACCCGCTGCCCGCGCTCCAGTCCGAGCTGGAGGCGTTCACGGCCGCCGGCGCCGGCGTCGTCGTCCTGTCCGCCGACTCGGGTCTGACCGGGTACGACGAGCGCGTCGAGCTCGACGAGCTCGGGTGGACCACGCTGCTCACCAACCTCGTGCGGCTGCGCGACGCCGCCGCGGCCGTGGGCGTGCTGGCCGTGCTGCACCCGCACGTCGGCACGCTGGTGGAGTCGGAGGACGACGTCGAGCGCGTCCTCGCCGGCTGCGACGTCGGGCTCTGCCTCGACTCGGGCCACCTGCTCATCGGCGGCACCGACCCGGTCGCGCTGGCCCAGGCCCATCCCGAGCGGATCCGCCACGTGCACCTCAAGGACGTCGACGCCGCCACCGCGCAGCGCGTCCGGAGGGGCGAGCTGACCTACTACCAGGCCGTGCAGGAGGGCCTGTACCGCCCGCTCGGCCAGGGCGACGTCGACGTGCGCTCCCTGCTGCGCTCCCTCCTGGCCGCCGGGTACGACGGCTGGTTCGTGCTCGAGCAGGACACCGTGCTGCAGCTGCTCCCCGAGGACGGCGAGGGACCGGTGGCCGACGCCTCCGCGAGCGCCGACCACCTGCGTCAGCTGGCCGCCGAGCTGGCCTGACCGGCGCCGCCGTCGAGGTCGGGGTCGAGGCGCAGCAGCACCACGCCGTGGGCGGGGACCTCCACCACCACGGCGGGGCCGCCCTGCCCCTGGTCGACGGCGACGGGGCGTCCGTCCCCGGCGTCCGAGACGGCCGTCGCGCCCGAGGTGCCGAGGTCGGCGAGCAGCAGCCGCAGCGGGCCCGACGGCTCCGCGCCGAGCCAGAACACGGCCACGGCGCGCCACCCCTGCGCGTCGGCGTCGTCGGGGCCGTCGGCGTCCTCGGGGGCCACGTCGGCGGCCCAGACGACGAGGTCGTCGTCGCGCACCAGCTCGCGGCCGTCGCCGCGCGCGTGGACGGCCAGGAGCGCGGGGTGGCGCAGCAGCTCGAGGACGTCGGCGGGGGTGTCGGGCAGGTGACCGCCCAGCACGAGCGGTGACCGGGCGAAGCACCACAGCGCCACCAGCGTGCGCTGCTCGTCGGGGGTGAGGCGGCTCTGGCGGTCCTCCCCTCGCTCCGCGCGGATGCCGATGCGGCCCAGCGGGAGCATGTCGAGGTCCGCCCAGCTGCCGGGCTGCTGGTGCGGTGCCCAGCGGGCGGCGCGCTGGAACTGCTCGTGGACGTCCTCCCAGCGGTCCCAGAGGTCGTCGCTGACCCGCCAGGCGGTGGCGTGCTCGCGCAGGACGGGCAGCCGGGCCAGGGAGACGCGGGTGCCCGGTGAGGTCGACAGGGCGATGTCGCGGCCCGACCGCCGGATGGCGAGCGCCACGGCCGCGAGGTCGCGCTCGTGGAAGGGGAAGAGCAGGTCGTCGACCTTGAGGTAGTCGACGCCCCAGGCGGCGAGCTGGCCGACCACCCCGTCGTACCAGGCCTGACCCGCCGGGTGGTCGAGGTCGACGCCGACGTTGTCGGGGTTCCACGCGCAGGCGTCCTCGGGGACGGCGATGTCGCGGGCGGTGCTGCCCGTCGGCCCGTCCGCGCCGACCACGGGCAGGTCGAGCTCCACCGCCCGGCGCGGGACGCCGCGCATGAGGTGCACCCCGAAGCGCAGGCCGAGGGCGTGCACGCGCTCGGCCAGCGGCGCGAACCCCGCGCCGTCGGCGGCGGACGGGAAGCGGTTCGGGGCGGGCAGCTGCCGCCCCCACGCGTCCAGCACCGGCTCCGAGACCGACCGGTAGCCACCGGCCTGCACCACCGGCTCGTACCACTGGATGTCGACGACGACGGTGTCCCACCCGGCCGGCGCGAGCTCGCGGGCGAGGACCTCCGCGTTGGCGAGCACCTCGTCCTCGGTGACGGTGGTGCCGAAGCAGTCCCAGCTGTTCCAGCCGCGCGGCGGCGTGCTCGCGATCATCCGGCAACCCTGCCAGGGGCGCCCGCCGCGGGCAGACCTGGCCCGCGGTCGTCGAGGTCCCCCGGCGCTCGTGTGGCGCCACCTGCGCGGACGTGGCAACGTCGTGACCGCCGTCACACCGGCCGCGTTCAGTTCTGAGCGCCGGCGGCCCGGGGGACGGCCCCGCCGGGAGGCCCCGTGTCGTACGCGCTCCGCACCGGACCGCTCCGCTGCCCCGTGCCGCACGGTCCACCGGCCCCAGCCGCGGCGTAGCGGCCCACCCGCTCCACCGCTCGACGAGCCGCACCGCCGGCGCACCGCCACCCCGCGGTGCCGCGTCGGCGGCCACCGCTGCTCGTCCTCGCCTTCCGCCGTCCCGGCGCGCCGGCCCTGTCGACGCACCGGGGCGCTCCGATGCGTCGTCGTTCCCATCCGCTGATCACCACAGGAGGTCCCCCGTGTCCGTTCCCGCCGACCGCCCTCGCGCCGACGAGCTGCGCGATCCGCTCACCACCGGTCCCATCACCTACACCGGCACCCGCACCGGAGCCGTCGCCGTCGACGGCCCGTCCGAGGGTGGCTCGCCCACCGGCGGGGGGTCCAGCACCACCGGTGCGGCGAAGTCCGAGGCCGCCGGTGTGGCCTCCGAGGCCGCTCAGCAGGGCAAGCACGTGGCGGGCACCGCCGGAGAGCAGGCCTCGCAGGTGGCCTCCGAGGCCGGTCGCCAGGCCAAGGACCTGCTGCACCAGACCCGCAGCCAGCTCACCGAGCAGACCTCGGCCGGCCAGCGGCAGGCCGCCTCCGGCCTCGGTGCGCTCGCCGAGGAGCTCAAGGGCTTGGCCGAGGGGCGCGCCGGCAGCGGCGTGGCCACCGACCTCGTGCACCAGGCCTCCCAGCGGGTCGGCGCGGTCGGCTCGTGGCTGGAGGAGCGCGAGCCCTCCGACGTGCTGCGGGAGGTGCAGGGCTTCGCCCGCCGCCGCCCGGTGGCGTTCCTCGCCATCGCGGCGGGCGTCGGGCTGGTGGCCGGACGCCTCACCCGTGGCCTCGGTGCCGCCGCGCACGACCAGGCCACCGGCTCGCAGAGCACCGGGACGACCCTCCCGGCAGCAGGCACCACCTACGCGTCCACCAACGCCGCCCCCGTGCCGGCCGCCACCCCGGTGAGGCCCGCCCCGGCGCTCGCCACGGACACCTTCGACGTCACCGAGGAGCCGCTCATCGGCGGCCCCGGCAGCGCCGGCCGCGCCACCGGTGGCCGCACCGGCGCCACCCCCCAGGGCGCCGTGCCCGGCTGGGACGAGCCCCTGCGATGAGCCACGCCCCCGACCTCGGGTCGTCAGCCGCTCCTGGCGCCGGCGCCGGTCAGCGCGAGGGCCTCGGCGAGCTGTTCTCGTCCGTCACCGAGGACCTGTCCACCCTGGTCCGCCAGGAGATCGCCCTGGCCAAGGCCGAGGCCACGCAGTCGGGCAAGCGCGCCGGCAAGGGCGCGGGCCTGCTCGCCGGCGCCGGCGTCTCCGGCCACTTCGTCCTGCTGTTCCTCTCCGTCGCGGCGTGGTGGGGGCTGGGCGAGGTCATCGGGCGCGGCTGGTCCGCGCTCGTCGTGGCGGCCGTCTGGGCCGTCGTCGCGGCCGTCCTGGCGGTGCGCGGCCGCTCCGAGCTGCGCGCCGTGCGCGGCCTTCCTGACACCACCAGCACCCTGCAGAAGGTGCCCAGCGCCCTGAAGGGCCACGAGGAGGAGAACCACCGATGAGCACCCCGTCCAGCGACCCGTACGCCAGCACGCACACCGTCCCGGACATCGCCCCGGCCGCGGGCGTCACGTCCTCCGACGACCCCGCCGTCATCCGGGCGCAGATCGACGCGACGCGCGCCCGCATGAGCGAGGACGTCAACGCCCTCACCGACTACGCCGCCCCGTCCAACGTCGCGCAGCGCCAGGCCGACAAGGTCAAGGGTGCGGTCAGCAGCGCCGTCGGTGGTGTGAGGGACCGCGTCATGGGGTCCGCGCAGCACACGGCCAGCACCACCGGCGGAGCTGTCTCCGGTGCGGCATCCAGCGTCGGGGACGCCGTCCACGGCGCCCCCGCCGCCGCGGCGCAGAAGACCCGCGGCAACCCGCTGGCCGCCGGCCTCATCGCCCTGGGCGCGGGCTGGCTCATCGGGTCGCTGCTGCCCGCCAGCTCCAAGGAGGCCCAGGCGGCCGCCGCGGTGAAGGAGCACGCGAGCACGGTCACCGAGCCGCTCGTCCACGCCGCGAAGGAGGCGGCGGACAACCTCCGCGAGCCGGCGGCGCAGGCGGCGCAGGCGGTCAAGGAGACCGCCACCGACGCCGCGGCGACGGTCAAGGACGAAGGCGCCGAGGCCGCCCGGTCCACGCAGCAGCGCGCCGCGGACGCGAAGGACACCGTCCAGAGCAGCCGCTCCTGAGCAGCCGGCGGGGGGCCCGGCCGGGTCCCCCGCCGACCGGCCGCGCCACCGCGGTGCAGCGTCGGGCACACTCGGCGCTCGTGCCGAGGCCACCGACGATCCGCGACGTCGCAGCGCGCGCGGGCGTGTCGAAGTCGCTGGTGTCGCTGGTCATCAACGGGTCACCGATGGTGCGCGAGGAGAAGCGCGCCGCGGTGCTGGCGGCCGTGGAGGAGCTGGGCTTCCGCCCCAGCGCCACCGCCCGGCACCTGAGCTCGCGGCGCACCGGAGCGGTCGGCGTGCTCGTGCACGACCTGCGCAACCCCTGGTACGCCGAGGCCCTGGAGGCCGTCCACGCCCGGCTGCACACCGCCGGGGCCACGATGCTGCTCGGTGACGCCCGTCTGGACGCCGCCGCCGACGAGCGCGTGCTGCACACCTTCGTGGACCTGCGCCTGGACGGGCTGGTGCTGGTCGGCTCGCTGGAGCCCACCCCCGCGGTGCTGGAGGCGGCTCGCCGCCTGCCGACCGTGGTCGCCGGGGCGCTCGACGTCGACCTGCCCGACGTCGACGTCAGCGTGCAGGACGACGCCGCCGGTGCCCGCCTCGCCACGGAGCACCTGCTGGCGCTGGGCCACCGACGGCTGGCGCACCTCGCCGGTGCCGCCGGAGCGGTCATGCGCCTGCGCCAGGAGAGCTTCACCCGGGCGGTGGCCGCGGTGGGCGCTGCCGGCGAGGTGCTGCGCGTCGAGATGACGGAGGAGTCCGGCCACGCGGCCGCGCTGGAGCTCCTGGCACGGCCGGCGGACGAGCGCCCGACCGCGGTGTTCGCCGCTGCCGACGTGGCCGCGCTGGGCGTGCTGCGCGCGGCGGCGCAGCTCGGGCTGCGCGTGCCCGAGGACGTGTCCGTGGTCGGCTTCGACGACGTCGCACCGGCGCGGCTCGACGGCACGGCGCTGACGACCGTCGACGCCAGCAGCGCCGCGGTGGGCGCAGGCGCCGTCGACCTGCTGCTGGAGCGCACCGCAGACCGCTCCCGCGAGCGCCGCACGGTGCTGGCCCCGGTGGCGCTGGTGGTACGGCGGACGACGGCGTCCCCGCCGCCGCACTCCTGACACCCCACCGCTGGCCTCGCGCCGTTGACTCCGCGGCTCGGGCTCAGGCACGATCGGCATCTTTCTTGGACCGGTCCAAGAGAGAATGAGCACAGAGCCGAGGAGTCGATGTGACGAGCGCAGCGCAGCGCCCGCTGGGTGTGGCCGTGGTGGGCTTCGGGTGGATGGGGCGGGTGCACGCCCAGTCCTACGCGAGGGTGCCCCACCACTTCCCCGAGCTGGGCGTGCGGCCCGAGCTGGTGGCCGTGGCCGATGAGGTCCCCGGGCGCGCCGAGGCCGCCGCGGCCCAGTACGGCTTCGCCTCGGCGGTCCGCGACTGGCGCGAGGTGCTCACCGACCCGCGCGTGGAGGCGGTCAGCGTCACCGCGCCGAACTTCCTGCACCGCGAGATCGGCACGGCGGTGGCGGAGGCCGGGAAGCACCTCTGGATCGAGAAGCCGGTGGGCCTGTCCGCCGACGACGCCGCTGCGGTGCGCGACGCCGTGGCCTCCGCCGGCGTGCGCGCGGCCGTCGGCTTCAACTACCGCTGGGCGCCCGCCGTGCAGGAGGCGCGCCGGAGGGTCGCCGCCGGCGAGGTCGGTGACGTCGAGAGCGTGAGGGTGCGGCTGCTGTCCGACTACGCCGCCGACCCGACAGGAGCCCTCAGCTGGCGGTACTCCCGCGAGCGCGGCGGGGCCGGGGTGCTGGGGGACCTGGCCTCCCACGGGGTCGACCTGGCCCGGTACCTGGTGGGCGACATCAGCGCCGTGGTCGCCGACACCGCCGTCTTCATCCCGCAGCGGGCCGTGCCGTCCGGGGCGACCGCCGGCCACCAGCGCGTCGCGCTGGGCGAGGGCACCGCGATGGGCGACGTCGAGAACGAGGACGCCGTGACGGCGCTGCTGCGCTTCGCCTCCGGAGCGCGCGGCGTCCTGGAGGCCAGCCGCGTGGCGGTGGGCGAGCAGAACACCTACGGCTTCGAGGTGGCGGGCACCCGCGGCGTGCTGCGGTGGGACTTCCGCCGCACGGGCGAGCTGAGCGTCAGCGGGGGCCGCGGCGGCGACGGGTCGGTGCTCTACCAGGACGCGCCCACGCAGACGCTCTTCGTCGGTCCCGGTCACGGCGACTACGCGGCCTTCCAGCCCGGTGCCGCCATCGCCATGGGCTACGACGACCTCAAGGTGGTGGAGGCCGCCCGCTTCCTGCGCACCGCCGCCGATCCGTCGTCACCCCCCGAGCAGGGCCCCGCCACCCTCGACGACGCCGTCGCCAGCGCCCGGGCGCTCGACGCCATGGGCCGCTCGGTGACCAGCGGCAGCTGGGAGCCGGTCGCGTGAGCGCCACCACGAGGTCGGCCCTGCGGGTCGGGGTGGTCGGCTGCGGGGTCATGGGCACCGACCACGCACGCCTGCTGGCGCGCCAGGTGTCGGGCGCGGAGCTGACCCGCCTCACCGACCTCGACCCCGGCCGGGCGACCGCGCTCGCCGAGGAGCTGGGGGCGCTGACCAGCCCGGACGGTCCGGCGCTCGTCGCCGAGGACGACGTCGACGCCGTGGTCGTCGCCTCGGCCGACGCCACCCACGCCGCGCTGGTGCTCGCCGCGGCAGCGGCGGGCAAGCCGGTGCTGTGCGAGAAGCCGCTGGCGCCGTCGCTGGAGGAGGCGGCCCGCGTGGTGCGCGCCCTGGACGCTGACGGCACCGCCCACCTGGTGGCCCTGGGGTTCATGCGCCGGGTCGACCCGGCGCACGTCGAGCTGCGCGAGGCGCTGCACCGCGGCGCCGTCGGAGAGCCCCTGCTCGTCCACGGCACGAGCCGCGGGGTGACCGCCGGCCCGGGAGCCACGTCCGAGAGCCTCATCACCGGCTCCTTCGTCCACGAGGCC
Source organism: Quadrisphaera setariae (assembly GCF_008041935.1). Lineage (NCBI taxonomy): Bacteria > Bacillati > Actinomycetota > Actinomycetes > Kineosporiales > Kineosporiaceae > Quadrisphaera > Quadrisphaera setariae. Next base: position 23,694 of record NZ_VKAC01000020.1, on the reverse strand, counting down.
GACTCCGTGCCGTGGCTGCTCGGCTCGCCCGTCACCGCGGTGTGCTGGCAGGCGCCCGGGCGGACGACGGGGACCAGCGACCTGCAGGACCCCCAGCTGCTGCTCCTGCGCACGGCCGACGGCGTGCTCACGACCGTCGAGGTGCTGCTGAACGCCCGCTACGGCTACGACATCCGCTGCGAGGTGGTCGGCCGGAGCGGTGCGCTGGCGCTGTCGGAGGCCGTCCAGACCACCTCGCTGACCACGCGCACCTCGGACCTGTCCCGGACCAGCGCCTTCGCGGCCGACTGGCGGCCGCGGTTCGCCGAGGCCTACCGGCGCGAGCTGCAGGCGTGGGTGGACGGCGTGCGCGGCCTGGAGGCACCCGCCCTCGCCACCGCGCGGGACGGTCTCGTGGCAGCGGCCGTGTGCGACGCCGCGGTCCGCTCGATGCGCGCCGCCGTCGACGGTGCGGGCCCGTGGACCTCCGTGGAGGTGCCGTCGTGAGCCGGCCGGCGCTGCCCAGCGCGCTGCCCGAGCCCCGCACCCCCGACCCGAGGGACGCGCCGGTGCTGCGCTGGGGCGTCATGGGTACCGGCTGGATCGTGGAGCGGTTCGTCGGGGCTCTGCGCGCCGGCACCCGCCAGGACGTCAGCGCCCTCGGGTCCCGCAGCGGCGACCGCGCCCGCGACGCCGCGCAGCGCCTGGGTGTCGAGAGGGCGCACGGCAGCTGGGCGGATCTGGTGGCCGACCCCGGCGTCGACGTCGTCTACGTGGCCACCGGCCACGCCGACCACCTCGCCGGCGCGCTGGCCGCGATCGAGGCGGGCAAGCCCGTGCTGGTGGAGAAGCCGCTCGCCCTCGACGCCGCGCAGGGCCAGCGGGTCGCCGACGCTGCCCGCGCCGCGGGCGTGTTCTGCGCCGAAGCCTTCTGGAGCGCGTACCTGCCGCGCTGGGACGTGGTCCGCCAGCTCCTGGACGACGGCGTCCTCGGGCGCGTCTCCGCCGTCGACGCCGACCTCGGGGAGCACTTCGACCCGCACCACCGCGTCTTCGACCCGGCGCAGCACGGCGGGCCCCTGCTCGACCTCGCCACCTACCCCCTGGCGCTGGCCACCTGGGTGCTCGGCGAGGTGACCGCGGCCTCCGCCGTCGGCGTCCCCCACCCCAGCGGCGTGCTGGGGCAGGTCGGCGCGGTGCTGCAGCACACCGGCCGCGAGGGGGGTGGTCCGGCGCTGTCCGCGGTGCACACGACGCTCCTGGGCGACACCCCGACCACCGCCCACGTGGTCGGCGACCGCGCCACGCTGCGGCTGCCCGGTCCTTTCTACGCCTCCGGCGACGTCGTGGTCGTCCCTGCGGGCGGGTCGGGAGCGCGTCCCGACCCGGTCGTTCGCCGCGAGCCCGAGACCGGGCACGCCGGTCTGTTCTGGCAGGCGGCCGAGGTGGCGCGCTGCGTGGCCGCCGGCCTCACCGAGACCCCGCTGCGACCCCTCGCGCAGTCGCTGGCCACGCTGCGCGCCCTCGACGCCGTGGCCGCCGCCACCCGCTGACCCCGGGCCCGGGACGCTTCGCGCGTCCCGGGCCCAGGGCCTCAGCGGACTCCGGCGCTCTCCGGCGCCAGGTCGAGGAGCAGGGGCGCGTCATCGTCCCCCGCCGCCGCAGGCGCGGTGGCGGCGCGCTCGGCGAGGCGCAGCCAGGTGGCCACCACCGTGTCGGGGTTGAGGGAGACCGACGAGATCCCCTGGTCGACCAGCCACTCCGCGAGGTCGGGGTGGTCGCTCGGGCCCTGCCCGCAGATGCCGACGTACTTGCCGCGCTCGCGCGCGGCGCTGATCGCCATCGACAGCAGCGTGAGGACGGCGGGGTCGCGCTCGTCGAAGCCCGCGGCCACCAGGGCGCTGTCCCTGTCGAGCCCGAGGGTCAGCTGCGTCATGTCGTTGGAGCCGATGGAGAAGCCGTCGAAGTGCTCGAGGAACTGCTCCGCCAGCAGCGCGTTGGAGGGCAGCTCGCACATCATCACCACCTCGAGGCCGTTCTCGCCGCGCACGAGGCCGTTCTGCGCGAGCAGCTCGACCACGGCCTCGCCCTCGGCGAGGGTGCGCACGAACGGCACCATCACCTTGACGTTGGTGAAGCCCATGGCGTCGCGCACGTGGAGCAGCGCCTCGCACTCCATCTGGAAGCACGCGGCGAAGTCCGGCGAGAGGTACCGCGAGGCACCGCGGTAGCCCAGCATCGGGTTCTCCTCGTGCGGCTCGTAGAGGTCTCCGGCCAGCAGGTTGGCGTACTCGTTGGACTTGAAGTCGCTCAGGCGCACGATGACGGGCTCGGGCCAGAACGCCGCCGCGATGGTGGAGACCCCCTCGGCCACCCGGCGCACGAAGTACTCCCGCGGGGAGGGGTGCGCGGCGGTGCGCCGCTCCACCTGCGCAGCGACGTCGTCGGGCAGGGAGTCCACCTCGAGCAGCGCGCGGGGGTGCACCCCGATCTGCCGGTTGATGATGAACTCCAAGCGCGCCAGGCCCACGCCGGCGTGCGGCAGCCGGGAGAAGGCGAAGGCCTGGTCCGGCGTCCCGACGTTCATCATGACCTTGACCGGAGGCTCGGGCATGGCGTCGAGGTGGGTGACGACCTCCTCGAAGGGCAGCAGCCCGTCGTAGACCAGCCCGGTGTCGCCCTCGGCGCACGAGACGGTCACCTCGGCGCCCTCGGCGAGCAGGCGGGTGGCGTCTCCGGTGCCGACGACGGCGGGGATGCCCAGCTCGCGGGCGATGATCGCGGCGTGGCAGGTGCGCCCGCCGCGGTCGGTGACGATGGCGCTGGCGCGCTTCATGACCGGCTCCCAGTCGGGGTCGGTCATGTCGGCCACGAGCACGTCGCCCGCGCGGAACTCGTGCATCTGCTCCACGCTGCGCAGCACCCGCACGGCCCCGGCACCGATGCGCTGGCCGATGGCCCGCCCGGAGACCAGCACGTCACCACTGCCCTGCAGCTCGAAGCGGCGCAGGGCGCCGTGGTCCGCCCGCGAGACCACGGTCTCCGGGCGCGCCTGCAGCACGTAGAGCTGGCCGTCCACGCCGTCCTTGGCCCACTCGACGTCCATCGGGCGTCCGTAGTGCTCCTCGATGACGAGGGCGTGGCGGGCGAGCTGCTCGACCTCGGCATCGGTCAGCGAGAAGCTGCGGCGCAGGTCCGCCGGGACGTCCTCGAAGGCGGTGCTGGCCCCGGCCGCGCGGGAGTCGGTGTACCGCATCGCGACGGCCTTCTCCCCCACCGAGCGGCTCAGCACCGCGGGCCGCCCGGCGCGCAGGGCCCGCTTGGAGACGTAGAACTCGTCCGGGTTCACCGCCCCCTGCACCACGGCCTCCCCGAGCCCGTAGGAGCTGGTCACGAAGACCACCTCGTCGAAGCCCGACTCGGTGTCCACCGTGAAGAGCACCCCGGAGGCGCCCACGTCCGAGCGCACCATGCGCTGCACGCCGGCCGACAGCGCGACGTCGTGGTCGAAGCCGTGGTGGGCGCGGTAGGCGATGGCGCGGTCGTTGTAGAGGGAGGCGTACACGCTGCGGACGGCGGCGAGCACGTTCTCCACGCCGCCCACGTTGAGGAAGGTCTCCTGCTGGCCGGCGAAGGAGGCGTCGGGGAGGTCCTCGGCGGTGGCCGAGGAGCGCACGGCCCAGGTCACGGACTCCGGGTCCGCCTCGCGCTCCAGGAGGACGGCGTACGCGCTGCGGACCTCCGCCTCCAGGTCGGCGGGGAACGGCTGCGCCTCCACCCAGCCGCGGACCTGCGCCCCGACCCGCGCCAGCTGGGTGACGTCCTCGACGTCCACCGCGCCGACCGCCTCCGCGATGCGGGCGTCCAGACCCTCGTGCGCCAGGAAGCGCCGGTAGGCGTCGGAGGTGGTGGCGAAGCCGCCGGGCACCCTCACGCCGAGGGAGGCCAGGTGGCTGACCATCTCCCCCAGCGACGCGTTCTTCCCGCCCACCCGGGGCAGGTCGGTCATGGTGATCTGCTCGAACCACAGGACGTCGGTCATGACGGCTCATCTCCGGACAGGCGCTCGCGGCGCAGCTCGAGGGACTGGAGGATCACGGCGGACATCTCCTCCACGCTCTTGGTGGAGGAGTTCACGAAGGGGACCCGGTTGCGCTGGTAGAGCTGCTCGGCGCGGCGCAGCTCGAGCGTGCACTGGGCGAGGCTGGCGTAGCGGGACTGCGGGCGGCGCTCGTGCCGCACCTGGCTGAGCCGCAGCGGCGTGGTGGTCACCCCGAAGCAGCGGCTGGCGTACGGGGCGACCAGCGGTGGCAGCCCGTCGGTGGGGAAGTCCTCGTCGGTGAGGGGGTAGTTGGCCACGAGCACCCCGTGCTGCAGCGCGAGGTACATCGTGGTGGGCGTCTTGCCGCAGCGGCTCGGGGCGATGATGATCACTTCTGCCTGGTCCAGGGCCCGGGTGCTCTGCCCGTCGTCGTGCTCGATGGCGAACTCCACGGCGCGCATCCGCGCGAAGTACGCCGTGGTGTCGCCGAGGGTGTGGAACTGCCCCAGCTGCTCCGAGGCCGTGGTGCCGAGCACCTCCTCCAGCTCGGTGAGGTGCCCGCCGAGCAGGTCGATCCGCGCGCCCGGCGCGCTGGCCAGGGCGGCGCGGACCACCGGGTCCTTGACCGTGGTGAACACGACCGGCGCGAGGCCCGCGGCCTGCGCCCGCTCCAGCGCCCGCACCACCTGCGCCGCCCCCTGCTCACCGACGACGAAGGGGAGCGTGCGGCGGACGAACAGCACGCCGGGGAAGTTGGCGAGCAGGGCGCTGCCGAGGGTCTGCGCGGTGATGCCGGTGCTGTCCGAGACGAAGAACGCCGCGCGCCGCACCGGCACCGCGCCGGGTGCCGCGGGTCCGACGGGCCCCGCGCCCGTCAGCTCCACGCGACGGGGGACCCGCAGCTCCAGACCTCCGTGCCGCCGCGCAGCCGGACCCGCAGCCGGGTGCCGGTCGGCCACGCCTCGTCCTCGCGCAGCGCGTGGCCGTGCTCGTCGTCCAGGGGAACGCCCAGCGAGTGCACGAGCGCCGTCCACGGCTCCCCCGCCTCGATGCGCGCCAGGGCCTCCGCTCCCACGCGCGCCTCGTCCTGGACGGCCAGCACGGCCACCCGGGAGTCGGTGAAGAGGACTCCCAGCGCAGGACCGGACGCCCCGGCGGCGCCGAGGGGCTCGACGGCGAAGGGCACCACCCAGGCGGTGCGTCCGCGCGCGGCGCCGCTCAGCAGCCGCAGCGCCTCAGCCTCGCGCTGCTCCTCGTCCGCCGGCTCGGGGGTGCCGGGGCCGGCGGCGGCGTCGAAGTCGCGCAGGTCGCGCAGCTCCGGGACGAGCAGGTCGTCGAGCGGGAGGGACGACAGGTCCGCCGCCGCCTCGGCGGGTCCTCGGAGCGTCCCCTGGCGCACGCCCGCGGCGACCAGCCGCTGCCGCTGCTCCCTCGAGCCGTCGACCAGCTCCACCGCCGCCGGGCGCAGGATGCGCCGGACGCGCGCCTCCCAGGCGGGCAGGTCGCGGGGCGCGGCGGCCCGACGGGCCTCGGTGCTGGGGCTGTGGCGCTGCGCGAGGACGGTCACGCGGTCTCCTCGGGTCCGGAGGGAAGGGACTCCGAGGATGGGACGAAGACGAACGGCGCCGACAGGCCTTCAGAGCGTCAAGTTCCGCAGTTCTTGCGTCTCTGTCATGAAGCTCCACCGGTGGACGGTCCCCGGCCACCGCGGGCCGTCAGGGCGTCTCGTCGGGCCGCGGGAAGCCGGCTGCGGGCATCCGGTGCCGCGGCACCCTGTCGCGCGCGTACGTGACCTCGGTGTACCCGTGGGGGGCCGGGCGCCCATCCTCGCCGAGGTTGACGAACACGATCTCGTCGATCGTGACGATCGGCTCCCGCGTGATCATGTTGCGGACCTCGGCGCGCATGGTGATGGAGGTGCGCCCGAAGCGGACCACCCGCAGGCCCAGCTCCACCAGGTCGCCCAGCTCCGCCGGCGCCTCGAAGACGGCGGAGGAGATGAGCTTGGTGACCACGCGGTGGCTGCCCAGCTGGAGGATCGCGTAGATCGCCGCCTCCTCGTCCACCCAGCGCACGATGCTGCCGGCGGAGGTGGTGCCGTTGGCGTTGAGGTGCTCCTGCCTCACCCAGGTGCGGGTGCGGTGGCTGATGGGGGCGACGTCGTCTCCACGGTCTCCTGGGCCGAACACGGCGACGACGCTACCTGGCGGCCCTCACGGTGATCAGGAGGTGGGGTCGGCCCGCCCGAGGGGGGTGCAGATGCACACCCGGTCTCCGCAGGGGTCGGTCAGCACCGTGAACGCGGGTGCCTCCGAGGCGTCCACCGCGGCACCCGCGGAGACTGCGGCCTCGACGACGGCGCCGGCGACCTCCGCGGCGACGCTGACGTCGAGGTGCCAGCGGCTGGGCGCGGGGGTGTCCGTGCGCTGGAACCACACCGACGGCCCGCGGTCGTGCGGGTCGTGCAGGGAGTCCTCGTCGCCGGGGCGCTGGACGTAGCCCAGCGCCGCCGCCCACACGCCGCGCAGCGGCGCCGGGTCGGCGGTGTCGAGCGCCAGCTCGAGGGAGCGGGGCAGCGCCGGCTCGGCGGCGGCCCCCAGCGCGGCCGCGAGCGCGGAGGTGCGCTCGGCGGCGGCCACGTCGAAGGCCGTCACGCGCCAGCCGGCGCTGTGCGTGGTCCAGCTGACGAACACTAGGTCGTAGCGCCAGTCGAGGCTGGGGTGGTGGTCGAGCTCCTCGGACAGCTCCCCGACCGCCGCCACGAGCTGCAGGGCGACCGCTGACGACGGCGCGCGGAACGCCGTGCGCAGCGCCCCGAGGCGGGCCCGCCAGTCCGGGAGGCGGTCCAGGGCGGCCCGTGCGGAGTCGGCGTCGAGCGGCGTGCGGTCCACCCCTCGCAGGCTAGCCAGCACCGCCCTGACCTGCCCGACTGGACGCCGCGGGGGACCCGTCTTACCGTGGAAGCGCTTACACGAGGAGGTGGGGCTGATGGGCATCCGTGGAGGACCGACTTCGGAGGCGGGTGCGACCGCCGGCGCTGGAGCGACGATCTACGCCGTCGCCGAGCGCGCCGGGGTCTCCATCGCCACCGTCTCGCGCGTGCTCTCCGGGAGCCCGAAGGCCTCGCCCGCCGCCCGCGAGCGCGTCATCGCGGCCGCCGCGGAGCTCCACTACGTCCCGCGGAGCGCCGCCCGCAGCCTGGCGGTCCGTCGCGAAGCCGCCTACGGGCTGGTGATCGGTGACTCCACCGGGCCCTACCACCCGCTGCTGGCCCTGGGCTTCCAGGCGGCCGCGGCAGCCTCCGGCTGCGGGGTGGTGCTGTCGGTGGTCGACGACGACGACCCGGCCGGCGTCGTGCGCAGGCTGCTGCCGCGCGTGGACGGCCTGGCCGTGGCCCCCTCGGCCCTGCCGGCGGAGGCGCTGGCGGCGCTGGCGCGCAGCACTCCGGTGGTGCTGCTGGGGCGGGAGCCGCACCCGCAGTGCGACGCCGTGGTCAGCGACAGCGCCCCCAGCGCCGTGGCGCTGGTGGAGCACCTGGCCTCCCACGGGCGCCGGCGCCCCCGGTTCGTGGGGGACCCGGGCACGTCCTGGGACGCCGCCGAGCGCCACCGCGGCTACCTGGCCGGGTGCGCCGCCGCCGGCCTAGACCCTGGGGACCCGCTGCGCTGCGACCAGACCGACGCGGCCGGCGAGCGGGCGGCGGCCGAGCTGCTGGGCGCCGGAGAGCTGCCCGACGCCCTGGTCTGCGTCAACGACGAGGTGGCCCTGGGCCTGGGTGCGGCGCTGCACGACGCCGGCGTCGTCGTCGGGCGGGACACCTCCCTCACCGGCTGGGACGACGTCCCCGCCGCGCGCTGGGTGCGCCCCGCTCTGACCACCGTCAGCCAGCCCGTGCGGGAGCTGGGTGCCGAGGCGGCTCGCCTGCTGGACGCGCGGCTCGCCGGGGGGGAGCCGGGACGCGCCGCCCCGGCGCGCGACCGGGGGGCTCCCGTCGTGCGGACCCTGCCCACCGGCGTCATGATCCGGGCCTCCTGCGGCTGCGCCGCGGGACCGTCCCCCTGACCGCCCGTACGCACGCTCCACCCAGACCCACCCGACCCACCGGACGACGGAGTCCTCGTGAACCGCAGAACCCGTGCACCCCGCCGGCCCTCCGGAGCACTGGCGGGCGCCCTGGCCCTCGTGCTGCTGGCCGCCGGCTGCGCCGACGTCGGCCGCACCCCCGCTCCCGAGGCGCCGCCCGGCACCATCCGGGAGCTGGTGCTGCCCGCCGAGTCCGACGGCGCCGTGCAGGGCATCGAGAACTACAACCCCTACGCCGTCTCACCGCTGACGCGCACCTGGCTGTACGAGCCCCTGATGCTGCGGGACGCCTACACGTGCGAGTACGTGCCGTGGCTGGTCACCGGCTTCGACGTCCCGGACCCCACCACGCTCGTGATGCACGTCCGCGACGGCGTGCGGTGGAGCGACGGCACGCCCATGACGGCGGACGACGTCGTCTTCACCATGGAGGCCGCCAAGACCTACCCGGGCATCGACAAGGGCGGTCTCTGGTCGCCGACGTTCGGCGGCGTGCCGACGTCGATCACGGCGCAGGGCAGCGACGTGGTGGTGACCTTCGACGCGCCGTTCGCGACCAAGCTGCAGGACGTCCTCACCACCACGCTGCTGCTGCCGCGCCACCGGTACGGGTCGGTCGGGGACATCACCCAGTACGTCGACACCGACCCCGTCGGCACGGGGCCCTTCGTGGTGGGCGCGTACAACGGCCGCCGCCTCACGCTGGTGAAGAACCCCGACTACTGGCAGGCCGACGCGATCAAGGTGCAGCAGCTGTCGCTCGAGGGCCAGTACGACCCGAACTCGGCGGCGCTGAAGCTGCGCAGCGGGGCGCTCGACATCTACCAGGGCGACATCCCCAACCCGGTCCGCTCCGTGCGCGACGCGGGCACCACCGACTTCGACTACTCCCCCGCGGGCACCACGGTGCTCGCGCCCAACACCGAGCGCGGGCCCCTGGGTGACGCCGCCTTCCGGGAGGCGATGGCCCTGGCCATCGACAAGGACGCCGTGGCCCGCAAGTCGACGTTCGGCGTGATGGCCGCGGCCAGCCAGACGATGCTCAAGCTGCCGGTCCAGGCCGACCAGCTGCCCCCGCAGTACAGCGACGGCGGCTACATCCCCCACGACCCGGCCGCCGCCGAGGCCGCGCTCGACGCCGCCGGCTACCGGAAGGGCACGGACGGCTTCCGCACCACGCCCGACGGGCAGCGCATCTCCCTGGCGTTCACGGTGCAGGCCGGCTACATCGACTACCTGGCCATGGCCCAGCAGATCACCGCCGACCTGCGAAGGGTCGGCCTCGACGTCAAGCAGGTGGTGACCGACCCCGCCGCCACCGACGCCGCCAAGAAGACCGGCGACTTCGACCTGGTGCTCGACTACGTGGGCGGCGGCTGCACCCGCGCCAAGGAGCTGGGCTCGCGCCTCGACAGCGCGCAGGTCCCCTCCGCCGACGACCCCGTGCTGCTCCTGAACACCGAGCGCTTCTCCGACCCGGCCGTCGACCAGCTGGTCGACCAGTACGCCGCCGCGAGCACCCCCGCCGAGCAGGCCGAGGGCCTGTCGAAGATCACCGACGTCTACGTGCAGCAGGTGCCGCTCATCGCGCTGACCTACGCCCCGCAGCGCCTGATCTGGAGCAAGGACGCGGCCTCGGGCTGGCCCAGCGACAGCAACCGCTACCCCACGGACAGCCTCCTGCGGCTCATGACCGAGCTGCGACCCCACGACGGGACGGAGGGCTGAGGCGTGCGCTACTACCTCACCAAGGTCGGGTACTTCCTGCTCACGGTCTGGGCGGCGGTCACCCTGAACTTCCTCATCCCGCGGCTGCAGCCCGGAGACCCGGCGACGGCGATCGTCCGCAAGCTGTCGGGGGCGGCCGGAGCCGGCGGCCAGGTGGACCCCAACCAGGTCGCCGCGATCCAGGCGATGCTGGGGCAGCCGGACACGAGCCTGTTCCGACAGTACCTCGACTACCTGGCGGCGCTGGTCCGGGGCGACTTCGGGCAGTCCTTCACCTACTACCCGGCGCAGGTCACCGAGGTGATGGGCCAGGCCGTGCCGTGGACGGTGGGGCTGCTCGGCGTCACGCAGGTGCTCGCCTTCCTGCTCGGCACCCTGCTGGGGGCCTGGGCCGCCTGGCGCCGCGGCTCCGCCTTCGACTCCGTCGTCTCGGTGGGCTCGACGTTCATCGGCAACTTGCAGTCGTTCTGGATCGGGCTGCTGGTCCTGTTCCTCTTCGCGTACACCCTGGGGTGGTTCCCGGCGTCCGGCGGCTACGAGTACACCGACCCGGGGTGGACCTGGATCCACCTGGCCGACATCGCCTCCCACGCCGTGCTGCCGGCGGTGACGCTGCTCATCACCGCGCCGATCGGCTTCATCCTCGGGATGCGCAACACGATGGTGCAGACCCTCGGTGAGGACCACATCCGCCTGGCCACCGCCATGGGCCTGCAGGAGCGCCGCGTGGCGCTGGGCTACGCCGCCCGCACCGCGCTGCTGCCGAGCATCACGAGCTTCGCGCTCTCCCTCGGCGCGCTGTTCGGCGGCTCGGTGCTGGTGGAGACCCTCTTCGACTACCCGGGCCTGGGCCGCGTCATGGCCGAGGCCACCGCCAACCGCGACTACCCGCTCATGCAGGGCGTGCTGCTCATCTCGATCCTCGCCGTGCTGGTGGCCAACCTCATCGCTGACCTGCTCTACGGCGTGCTCGACCCGCGCGCCAGGAAGGAGGCCTGACGTGGCCGCGTCACAGCCCCTGTCCTCCGCACCGCTGCCCGGGGTGCCCGGCGCCGCCCAGGCGCCCGTGCCCGCCACCGCCGGTCGCCAGGGGGCCAGCGCCCGCGGCAGGGCGGGCCGCCGCAGCGGTCCCGCCCGCTGGTACTCCGTGCTGTGGAGCAGCGGCAAGGCGCGCTTCGGCATCGTCGTCCTGGGCTTCTTCGTGCTCGTGGCGGTGTTCGCGCCGCTCATCGCGCCGTACGACCCGTACGACTCGGCCTTCGACCCGACGCTGCCCGTGAGCTGGTCGCACCCGCTGGGGACCACCCCGCAGGGCTTCGACGTGTTCAGCCAGTTCGTCTACGGCACCCGGCTGTCGCTGCTCGTCGGCCTGTTCGGCGGGCTGTTCGCCAGCGCCATCGCCGTGGCGATCGGTCTGGTGTCGGGGTACTTCGAGGGCACCGCGGTCGACCACGTGCTGTCGTTCGTCACCAACCTGGCGCTGGTGGTGCCCGTGCTGCCGCTGATGCTCGTCATCGTCGCCTACAGCGAGACGCGCGGGCTGTGGCTGCTGGTCTTCGTCATCGGGATCACCAGCTGGGCGGGGGCTGCGCGCACCAAGCGGGCGCAGATCATCTCGCTGCGCAGCCGCGACTTCGTCACCGCGGCGCGCTTCTCCGGTGCCTCACCGCTGAAGATCGTCTTCCGTGAGATCATGCCCAACATGACCTCGCTCATCGCGGCGGGGTTCATCGCCGCCGCCACCGGCGCCATCGTCGCCGAGGCGGGCCTGAGCTTCCTCGGCTTCTCCGACCCCACGCAGATCAGCTGGGGCCAGATGCTCGAGCAGGCGAACGCCAACGGCGCCCTGGTGCAGGGCCTGTGGGTGTGGCTGCTCGTGCCCGGCCTGGCGCTGGCGGTGCTCATCACCGCGCTGGCGTTCGTGAACTTCGGGGTGGACCTGCTGAGCAACCCGCACCTGAGGGAGGACTGAGATGACCGCCACCGCGACGACGACGTCGAGGCCCGGCTCGACGCCGCCCCCGCTGCTCGAGGTCGAGGACCTCACCGTCCGGTACGCGCCCAAGCTCGGCGCGCCGCTGACCGCCGTCGACCACGTCTCCCTCACGCTGCGCGAGGGCGAGTTCGTGGGACTGGTCGGGGAGTCCGGCAGCGGCAAGTCGACGCTCGGCACGGCCCTGCTGCAGCTCCTGCAGCCACCCGCGCAGGTGCTGTCGGGCTCGGTGCGGCTCGACGGCGAGGACCTGCTGGCCATGGACGACGACGACCTGCGCGTGAAGCGCTGGCGCGACGTCTCCACGGTCTTCCAGAGCTCGATGAACTGCCTGAACCCGGTGCTCAAGGTGCGCACCGCCTTCGTCGACGCCATCCGCACCCACACGGGGGCCTCCCGCGACGAGGCCCTGGCACGGGCGCGCGAGCTGGCCGAGATGGTGGCGGTCGACCCGAAGGTGCTCGACGGGTACGCCCACGAGCTGTCCGGCGGCATGCGCCAGCGCGTCAACCTGGCGCTCGCCCTGGCGCTGAAGCCGCGCTTCGTGCTTCTGGACGAGCCGACCACGGGCCTCGACGTCGTCGTCCAGCGCACCATCCTCGACGGCGTGCGGCGGCTGCAGGCCGAGCAGAGGTTCACGGTGCTGTTCATCAGCCACGACATGGGCACGGTGCTGGAGACCTCCGACCGCGTGGCGGTCATGTACGCCGGGCGGCTCGTGGAGGTGGCACCCAGCGCCGACCTGGTGCGCCGGCCCGAGCACCCCTACAGCCGGGCGCTGCTGGGCTCCTACGGCGACCCCCGCGCCCAGGAGGTGTCGGTGACCTACCTGCCGGGACGGCCACCGGACCTCGCCGAGCGGCCCGCCGGGTGCGCCTTCGCCTCGCGGTGCCCCGAGGCGGTGAGCGCCTGCCGCGAGCTCGACCCGCCGCTGGAGCCGGTGGGCGCGTCACTGGCGGCGTGCCTGGTCGCCTCCGGTGCCCACGGGCAGGGGCCGCTGGCGGGTGCGGTCGGGCAGCGGCCCGACGGGTTCGCCGGACCGGCGTTCACCAAGGCCGGCGCCGCGAGCAGCACGCGCGAGGGCGAGCCCGCTGAGCCCGTGGTGGAGGTGAGCGGTGTGACGCGCACCTTCGTGCGCCGCGACGGGCGGCGCCGCACCGCGCTGACGGCGGTCAAGGACGCTTCGTTCGTGCTCCGGCGCGGTGCGGTGACGGCGCTGGTCGGTGAGAGCGGCAGCGGCAAGAGCACGCTGGCGCGGATGGTGTCCGGCGGCCTGGCACCGACGTCCGGATCCCTGACCTACCACCCGCAGGAGGGCGCACCGGCCGACCTGGCCTCGCTGCGCGGGGCCACGGCCAAGGCGTTCCGCCGCGACGTCCAGTACGTCTTCCAGGACCCGTACGCCGCCCTCAACCCGGCGCACACCATCGGGCAGTCGCTCGAGGTGCCGCTGCGCAGCTTCGAGCGGCTGAGGGGGCGGGCGCTGCGCGAGCGGTCGCGCGAGCTGCTGGAGCAGGTCGGGCTGCCGGGCGACTTCGCCGACAGGTACCCGCACCAGCTGTCCGGCGGACAGCGCCAGCGCGTGGTCATCGCGCGGTCGCTGGCGCCCGACCCGCGCCTGCTGGTGGCGGACGAGCCGATCGCGAGCCTGGACGTCTCGATCCGCGCGGAGGTGCTCGAGCTGCTCGACTCCCTCGTGCGCGAGCGCGGCGTCGGCATCCTCTACATCACCCACGACCTGCTGAGCGCTCGCCTGCTCGCCGACGAGGTGCTCGTGCTCAACAAGGGCGAGGTGGTGGAGCGGGGACCGGCGCTGCAGGTGATCACCAGGCCCCAGCACGCCTACACGAAGACGCTGCTGGCCGCCGTCGCCGACCCCACCGGAGCCCGCTCCGCCTGATCCTGGATCCACCGTTGATCAAGACTGCTAAGCGGACCACTCTCGACTAATCATGGCCTTGAAATGCATTGCTACTCCGTGAGGTCTGCGGTAGCGATTCCCACCCAACGGTGCGGATCGATACCGACTTCACCTCCGACTGTTCCAGAAAGCCAGGGGTACGAAAGGGACTAGCCGACGAAGGTCGCAGTGTGATCGTCGGCGGATCGAGGCTGAGCGAAGATATTACCCGCCACCCATCCCCGATTCTCAGGAATCTTCCCCCTCGCGCTCCATCTCGAAGCGTCGTTGCGCCGCCTTGTAACCCGAGGGCTTGAAGTTACTAGGAACCACTCCTATATTCCTGAGGGCCTGTAGACGCCTCGCGCATGAAGTCTCATACCAGTCCTCGCGGAGCGACCAGGGGTGCACCTTAGCCCACGCAAGTCCCATGGAGGCGATTAATACGTCGTCGAATCGACTGAGCTGCCCCTGGCGCGTACCCCACAATGTCCGACTTACTAGGTCGGCATCGTAACCTTCAATACACTCCTCCACTTCGGCGAGGTTCTTGAAACCTGCATTGACAAGAATTCTTGCCGTGAACTGGTACGACCATTGGGAAACGCGGCCGTCACTGCCATACTCGCGATCAAGATATGCCTTGAGCGAATCTGCCGTGATCTCTACAGACGCCAGGTCTCCCAGGCCGACCCGTTCGCGTGCCCTCGCCTGAACCTCATCGTGGGCAACTTTGATGGCCTGGAACTCCCGGTCGGCGATTTCGATCACGCCGGCGAGTGCATTGAACCTACGCCTAATTGCATCCGGAACGACGCCGACAGCCTTGTAGTTGATGTCGTGCTCAATCTCCGCCCAAGCGTGCTGCAGAATTGTTCGAACCTGAAGCTCGCATACTAGTCCAGTGAACCTTGAATACTCAGTCAAACTCGCCCGACTATCGCGCAGTTTTAGCAGGAAGTGAAGACTTTGATAACCGACCACTGTAGGATTGGAGCCACGCCTCTCACTTCGCTCCACCACTTCAAATTCCGAGGCAACCAACTCCTCAATAAATCTAACGTCATCCAGAAAGTAGGTTGTGACACGAACTCCTGCAAGATCGGTGATGTCTTTCAGGGGATTCGTGTACTTTGGTCGCCTCGGATCCTCTACATGGGGCCGCGAGGCCTTGGCTGCAAAACTGTCGAGGTCCTTAGCCCTTCCCGTAACCGAGTGAACGTAGACACCTCGCCCACTGATGGCGTGTTGCAAGATTGAGTGCATGACATTCGCGAAATCGACATAGTTCCCACGAAGGGTCTCATAACTCTTGCGCGCACGTTGGCCGTGCTCCGCGAGGATGACCTCCGGGTTCTCGACGCTTTCAACTGCGCCCTCTCCGGCGGCCGAAGCATCTTGAAGAGCGCTCATTCATTGCCCCTAAGAGTTTGGTGCCTGTGGCCGGTACCGTAATCGGGTTGAACCGGCTCAAGACGGAGAATGGTCCCGCTGCGGCCGGCCAGCTCCACGGGGCGTCCGCCCAGCAGCGGCATGAGCGCGCCAGAGGCGTCGCGCTCGCTGACGCGCACCCGCTGCGGGTGCCCTGAGGTGGCCATGAGGTGCAGGAACCGCTCGCCCTCAGGGGTCGCCGTGGTCGCCACCACCAGACCGGGAGCCGCGCCCTCGACGTGCAGGCCCGGTGCGGCGCCGAGGCGCTCGACCAGCGAGCGGTACCAGCCGCTGGGCAGCGGGGCGTCGGCCGCCACCACGACGGCGGACCCCTCGCCCAGCGGGACCGCCACCGCGCAGGGCTTCCCGGAGGTCGCCTCCACCGCCAGCACCTCCGCGCCCGGTGCGCTCGGGGGCGCGAGGGCGCTGACCCGGCTCGACGTCACCTCGGCCCAGCCCGTCGTCCCGCCGGCGGGGCGCACGTCGCACGGCATCCGGGGGCCGGAGCGCACCTCGCCGGTGCGCCGCAGGCCCAGCGCGTCGGCGAGCGCGGTGCAGGGGCGCCCGCGCAGGTCGAGCTCGGGCAGGTCCCCCACCAGCAGGAGCCCACCGCCGGCACGCACGTGCTCCACGAGCCGCTCCTGCACCCCGCCGTCCAGCACGCGACCCGCTCCGACGACGACGACGCGCGGCCAGCGCCCGTCCTCGTCGTCGTCGTGGTCTTCCAGGTCGACGGCGCCGAAGCGGTAGCCCTCGGCCAGCAGCACCCGGGGCAGGATCCCGCGCGGGCCTCCGAAGCGGTGCTGCTCGAGGTCGGCGCGCAGGGCGCGTCCGGCCTCGTCGGCGGGGTGGACGTGCTCGGTGGCGAACGCGGAGGGGAGGTAGCCGACGGCGAGGGCGTCGTGCTCGGGCTCCCAGACCGCGGCCCAGCGCTCCAGGTCGGCGACGGCCCGCATCGAGGCCGCGGTGCTGGCGAACGCGGGACCACGCTCTCCCTCCGGCGTGACCGGGGCCGCGGCGCCGTGGCGCTCACCCGTGATGCCGAT
Source organism: Quadrisphaera setariae (assembly GCF_008041935.1). NCBI lineage: Bacteria > Bacillati > Actinomycetota > Actinomycetes > Kineosporiales > Kineosporiaceae > Quadrisphaera > Quadrisphaera setariae. The sequence continues at coordinate 7,492 of NZ_VKAC01000020.1, read as the reverse complement.
GCGCTGCTGGGCTTCGCCCGGGCGCGGGTCGGACCAGTTGGCGCCCCCGGCGAAGAGGTACCAGTTGAACAGCCGCGCGCCCTGCGCCAGCAGCAGCCGGGTCTTGAGGTCCACGGCCTCCGGGTCGACGTGGGCGCCGAGGTCTCCGCCGTAGTCGCCGGTGCCGCACTCGTGCTCCAGCACCGTCAGCGGCTGGTCGGGGCCCAGCGTGGCCGCGAGGAAGGCGTGCGCCAGGTGCATCTCGGCCGCCCCGGCGGCGCTGAGGGAGCCCACGTAGTGGTCGCTTCCCGCGGTCATCCCCGCGACGCCCCCTACCGCCCCCTGCCACGAGCGCTGCAGCTGGCTGATGCCGATGGGCAGCGGCGCGGCGCTGTCGGCGGCGGTGCCGTGCACGTTGACGAGCAGCGGCACGTCGCCGAAGCCGTGCTCGCGGGCGAGGTCGGCCAGGGACGCGAGGTAGCGGGCGGCGCGGTCGCGGTGCAGCTCGGCGAGGTCGACGCGCAGGTCGGGAGCCAGCTCGGGCGAGGGCGACCGGACCGCGGCCAGCCACTCCTCCAGCGGCGCGTCCGGCGCCGGGTACGCGGCCGCGGGGCGGCGGTCCGGGGCCGCGACCACCCGCTCGCGCAGCTCGGCCACGGCGTGCTCGGTGAGCACCGGGGTGTTGGAGACCCACGAGAGCATCCCGACCTCGTTGTCCAGCTGCACCGCCACGACCGGGCCGCCGTTCGGCGCGAGACGCGGGCGCAGCACCTCTCCGACGGCCGCGTACCAGGGGCGGGTCAGGTCCAGGAAGCGCGGAGCGGCGACGTCCAGGTCGGGCGTGGGCGCGGGCGCGGCGTCCCAGCCGACGGGCACGAGGTCGCGGTGGTCGCGGCCGATCCGGCCGGGCAGGCCCTCGTGGCGCAGCTCGGCCATCTGGAACGGGCCGGGACGCGCGAAGACCAGCAGACCGAGCTCCGCCGCGAGGTCGAGGAACGCCCCGAGGTCCAGCTCGGGGCGGGTGCGGCCCGTGAGGTCGAGCGTGCCGTCGGCCAGCTCGTGGACGCCCCACGGGACGTACGTCGCCACGGTGTCGCCGCCGGCCTCGAGCAGCAGCTCCAGGCGGCGGCGCCAGCCGTCGCGGGCCAGGCGGAAGTAGTGGACCTCTCCAGCGCGCAGCACCTGCGGGGTGCCGCCCACGAGGATCCGGCGGTCACGCAGCTCGACGTCGAGACGCATGCGACGACGGTATGTGGAAGCGCTTCCACCGTCCACCCGCGCGCAGCGGCCGGGCAGGCTCATTGCCGGTGGGCAGGCTCAGTGCCGGGTCCGGCGCCGGAAGCGGCACTCAGCCTGCCCACCGGCACTCAGGCTCCCCGCTGCGCCGCTCCCCCGCCGCCCACCGGGACGGCTCAGGGCGCTGCGCGCACCGGGTGTGCGCAGCGCCCTCGACCGTGGAGGAGCTGGGGTCAGCGGACGGGCTCGAGGACCTCCAGGCCGCCCATGAACGGTCGCAGCGCCGCCGGCACCACCACGGAGCCGTCCGGCTGCTGGTGGTTCTCGAGGATCGCCACCAGCCAGCGCGTCGTCGCGAGCGTGCCGTTCAGCGTGGCCACCGGGCGCGTCGCTCCCCCGTCACCGTCGGTGCGCTCGCGCACCGACAGGCGCCGCGCCTGGAAAGTCGTGCAGTTCGACGTCGAGGTGAGCTCGCGATAGCGGCCCTGCGAGGGCACCCAGCCCTCGCAGTCGAACTTGCGGGCCGCGCTCGTGCCGAGGTCCCCAGCGGCCACGTCGATGACGCGGTAGGGCACCTCGACGGCCTGGAGCACCTCCTCCTCCCAGCCGAGCAGCCGCTCGTGCTCGGCGGCGGCGTCGTCCAGGCTGCAGAAGCTGAACATCTCCACCTTGTGGAACTGGTGGACGCGGATGATGCCGCGGGTGTCGCGGCCGTGGCTGCCGGCCTCGCGGCGGTAGCAGGCCGACCAGCCGGCGTACCGCTTCGGCCCGGCCGACAGGTCGAGGATCTCGTCGGCGTGGTAGCCCGCCAGGGCCACCTCGGAGGTGCCGACGAGGTAGAGGTCGTCGGCGGCGAGGCGGTAGACCTCGTCGGCGTGCTCGCCGAGGAAGCCGGTGCCGGCCATGACCTCGGGCTTGACCAGCGTCGGGGTGATCATCGGGCTGAAGCCGTTGGCGACCGCCCGGTCCACGGCGAGGTTGAGCAGCGCCAGCTCGAGGCGGGCGCCCACCCCGGTGAGGAAGTAGAAGCGGGAGCCCGAGACCTTCGCGCCCCGCTCCACGTCGATGGCGCCGAGCAGCTCGCCCAGCTCGAGGTGGTCCTTCGGGGCCTCCAGCGACGGCGGGGTGCCCACCTCGCGCAGCACCACGTAGTCGTCCTCGCCACCGGAAGGGGCGCCCTCGACCACGTTCGCGAGGCTGCGGATGAGCCTGTCGAACTCCGCGCCCTGCGCGTCGGCCTCCGCGGCGGCCGCCTTCGCCTGCTCGGCGAGGTCCTTCGCCCGGGCGAGCAGCGCGGTCTTCTCCTCGCCCTTCGCCTGGGCGACCTGCTTGCCGAGCGCCTTCTGCTCGGCGCGCAGCCCCTCGGAGGTGGTCATCGCCGCCCGGCGGGCCGTGTCGGCCGCCAGCACGGCGTCGACGACGCCCTCGTCAGCTCCGCGGGCGCGCTGGCTGGCGCGCACCGACTCCGGGTCATCGCGCAGGAGGCGCACGTCGATCACCCCCGCAAGAGTAGTCGCGCTGGTTCCACGTCTCGCCGCGACGCGTCCGCCGATAGCGTGCGCGTCGTGACGACCACCGAGCTGATCTCCCTGGTCGTCGCCGTCGCGGCGCTGGTGATGTCCGTGATCGCGACGACGGTCGCGGTGCAGCTGCGGCGCAGCATCGCCGAGCGGATCGCCCAGCGGACCGCCGCGCTGGAGCGCACCGCACCGGACCGGCGCCCGCTGGCCGCCGTCGTCGTGAACCCCAGCAAGGTCAGCGACACCGGTCCGGTGCGCACGGCCCTGGAGCGGGCCTGCCGCGACCTGGAGTGGCGCGAGCCGCTGTGGCTGGAGACCACCGTGGAGGAGCCGGGCACGAGCCAGGCCCGCCGGGCGCTGGCCGCCGGGGCCGACGTCGTGGTGGCCTTCGGCGGGGACGGCACGGTCAGGCGCATCGCCTCCGTGCTGGCCGGCACCGGGACGCCGCTGGGCCTGGTGCCCGCGGGCACGGGCAACCTGCTGGCCCGCAACCTCGACGTGGTGACCTCCCGCGCGGCCGAGATCCCCCCCGACGACGTCGAGGCGGCCATGCGCGTGGTGCTCTCGGGCATCGACCGGCGCATCGACGTCGGCTGGATCTCCGTGGAGCGCCCGGGCGCCACCGAGCCCGAGCCCGAGGAGTGCTTCCTGGTGATGGCCGGGATGGGCTTCGACGCGGAGATCATGGCCAACGCACCGGAGGCCCTGAAGGCCAAGGTGGGACCGGCGGCGTACTTCGTCTCAGGGCTCCAGCGGTTCAACGGCGACCGCGTCCGCATGGACATCACGGTCGACGGCGTGCAGCACCGCCGCCGCGTGCGGACCACGGTGGTCGGCAACGTCGGACGCGTGCAGGGCGGCCTGGCGCTGATGCCGGACGCCGAGGTGGACGACGGCTACCTCGACGTCCTCGCCATCGGCCCGCGCGGCGTGGTCGGGTGGCTCGACGTCGCGGGCCGCGTCATCACCCGCCGCACCTGGGGCGACCAGCGCCTGGCGCACTGGCGCGGCCAGCGGATCGACCTGGAGGCCGAGCAGCCCCAGGAGGCGCAGATCGACGGGGACCCGATCGGTGAGGCCGCGGCCCTGCGCATCCGCGTGGACGAGGAGGCCCTCGTCGTGCGCGTCTCCCACCGCGCCCCGCGCCGACCGATCAGCGCGCGCGCCCGCTTCAGGTCGCTGGGCGCCCGCTGAGGAGGTCGGCGAGCCACGCACGAGCCGCCGTGAAGTCGGCGTCAGCGGTGCCCGGGGGCGGCACGGGCGCGAGGCCGTCGGCGCGGGGGTAGGACCCCAGGTACCGCACCCGCGGGCACACGCGGTGCAGGCCCATGAGCGCCTCGGACACCCTCGGGTCGGCCACGTGCCCCTCGCAGTCGATGGAGAACGTGTAGCGGCCCAGCTCGGTGCCCTGCGGACGCGACTCGATGCGGGTGAGGTTGATGCCCCGCGTGGCGAACTGCTCCAGCAGCTCCAGGAGCGCGCCCGACCTGTCCTCGGCGAGGGAGGCGACCACGGTGGTCTTGTCCGACCCCGTGGGCGGCGGCGGGGCCGCAGGACGACCGACGACGACGAAGCGGGTGACGGCCCCGGCGTTGTCGGCCACGTCGCGCGCGAGGACCTCCAGGCCGGCGGCGAGCGCGGCGGGCTCGGCGCACAGCGCGGCGTCGTAGGGGGCCTCCCCTGCGGCGCCGCCGAGCACCTGGGCGGCGGCGGCGGTGGACAGCGCGGGCACGGCGAGGGCGGCCGGGAGGTGCTCGGCCACCCAGCCGCGGCACTGGGCGAGCGCGTGCGGGTGGCTGCCCACCCGGCGGACGTCCGCGAGGGCGGTGCCCGGGCGCGCGGCCAGCACGAAGGTCACCGGGACCAGCACCTCGGCGCGGATGGACAGGGGCCGGCCCGCCCCGAGGGCGTCGAGGGTCGAGGTGACCCCGCCCTCGACGGAGTTCTCGATCGGCACGACGGCGAAGTCGGCCTCGCCCTCGCGCACGGCGTTGAGGGCCGCGTCGACGCTGGCGACGGGCACGCGCTCAGCGCCTGCGGTGCCGGGGGCGCGCCCCGCGGCCACCTCGGTGAAGGTGCCGGGCGGACCCAGGTAGACCAGGCGCAGGGACGTCACCCCCGCACGGTACCGACCCTGCTCAGGCGCCCAGGCGCTCCGGGACGGCGGAGGCGGCGAAGGGCACCAGGGCCCACACCGTGCGGTGCCCGGCCGTGTCGACCGTCGTGCCCCACCGGCGGGCGATCTCCTCGACGATGTACAGGCCCCTCCCGCAGACGTCCATCGGGTCGGCGTCGTGGGCGGACAGCTCGCGCGGCGGGCCGTCCCCGCCTCCGCCGTCGACGACCTCGACGGCGACCTCGTCCCCCGTGACGCGCCAGCGCACCAGCAGCCCGCCGTCGAGGGGGCTGCCGTGCCGCACGGCGTTGCCCACCAGCTCGCTGGTGACCACGGCGACGTCGTCGGCGACGAGCGACGTGCGCGGGTCGCGGAGGAGGTCGTCGTGGAGGGCGCGCCGCACGGAGGACACCTCGGCCGGCTCGTGGCGCACGCGGACGCACCGCACGGTGCAGGCGGGCACTTCGATGCTGACCGGCACGCTGATCGACCCCTCGCCTCGGCCTCGTCTCGACTCCGACCCTCTGCTGAGTACCCCTCGTCCGCCCGGTGAAACCGCCTGGTCGACCCGTCGGGGGGATCGTGACCCACCTGCGACCACCCGGTCGCGCAGCGGGGGCGCGTCATCGCCCGCGGGCGCCGCGCCCAGCTCCACGGCCAGCTCCACGGTCACGCGGTCGCGTCGAGGAGGACCTTGCCCACCGCACCGCCCTCCACGGCGGCGTGCGCCCGAGCGGCCTCGGACAGCGGGAGGACGGTCAGCGGCGTCCCCGCGTCCCGGCCCGTGCGCACGGCCCCGGCGGCGACGGCGGCCTGGACGTCCTCCACCGCAGCGGCCTTCGCGGTGCGCGGAGCGGTGTAGACCAGCACGAAGTGCCACTGGCCGTTCAGCGCCATCTGGTCGCGCAGCGGGATGGTGATCTCCTCCCCCGGCGTGCCTGCGTAGAGGGCGACGGCGCCGTGCGGGGCGAGGACCGCGGAGTCGAGGGCCGCGTTGGCCCCGGACACCTCGACGACGACGTCGACGCCGCGCGGCGCCACCTGCCGCACGCGCGCGGCGACGTCCTCCCGGCGGTAGTCGATGACGTCGTGCGCGCCGGCGGCAGAGGCGAGCTGCGCCTTCTCGGGTCCGGAGACGGTGGCGAGCACCAGGGCGCCGGCCCAGGCGGCCAGCTGGACGCTGGCAGCGCCCACGGCGCCGGCGCCGCCCTGCACCAGCACGGTGCGTCCCTCGAAGGTGCCCGGGGCCAGACGGGAGGGTGCGGACTCCCCCAGCGTCAGGCAGCGGTGCGCCGTGAGGAAGGGGATGCCGAGCGCAGCGCCCAGCTCGAACGAGGCGTGGTCGGGCAGCGGGACCACGTGGGTGGCGGGGACGAGCACCTGCTCGGCCGCGGTGCCCCAGGGCCGCCCGTAGGCCGCCTCCCAGACCCAGACCCGGCGTCCGAGCAGCCCGGCGTCGACGCCCTGGCCGACGGCCTCGACGATCCCCGAGCCGTCCTGGTGGGGCACCTGCCAGCCAGCGGCGGGGTCGGTGGTGGAGCGGACCTTCCAGTCGGTGGGGTTCACCCCGGAGAAGGCGACGCGCAGCCTGACCTCGCCGGGTCCGGGCTCGGGCACCTCGCGCTCGACCAGCTGGAGCACCTCGGGGCCACCGGCCCGCTCGTAGACGACGGCACGCACCCGTCCCATCCTGCTGATGTGCGGGCGGACCGCACGGCGAGCTCCCCGCCCCCCTCTCCTTCCCGCATTTGCCGCGGCAAGTGCGCCTCCAGGCCCCCTCCTCCTCGCACTTTCCGCGGCAAGTGCGAGGAGGAGGGGCTCCTTGGCGCGCTTTTCCGCGGCAAGTGCGGGAGGGGGCGAGGCGGGGATGGCCGATGATGGGGCCGTGAGCGGAGGCATCCACACGCAGGTGCGCGTCAGCGTGGTGCCCCTGACCTGCGCCCGCTGCAGACTGCCGGTCCCCGCTGGTCAGCGGCACCTGCGGCACGTCGACACGCGGTCGACCCCCACGGTGAAGTTCGTGGAGTGCGGTGACTGCGCGCGTCGCGCAGGTCGTGGTGACCTGCTCGACGTCCGTCCGGGGCCCCGACCGGCTCCCTGACGGAGGCCGTCGGGCTGTCGATGCGCGTGGAGGAAGGCGCAGCCCGCGCAGCGGGACGGCTCCTCAGCGTGTCGACGTGGTGGTGCTCGGAGGACCGGCCCCTTGCGCGTGGTCGCCCGGTCACGCCGGGAAGGCGCCGAGGAGGGCTGCCACCCGCTTCGTGATCACAGACCTGCGGAATACCTCGCGGCAGGGAGGTCGCCGACCTCGGCGATCCGCCGCCGCGTGGACACTCACACGCCGACCCACCGCCAAGACCAGCACCGCCGGTGGTCGGCAGGTGGCCCGCAGGTGTTCCGGAGGTCCATGATCACGGTGGGTGGGCACGTCGTGGGCGTGACGGTCCTCCGAGCCGAGCGGGCACGGCTCAGGCCCGCGGGATCAGGTCTGGGGTGCGGTCCACTGCTCCCAGCTCAGCACCCAGTCACCCAACCCGTTCGTCAGCTCCATCGCCCGACCCGTCCCGGTCACATCCACCACGTCCCCCCGCCGCGCCAGGTCGAAGAACCACTTCGCGTTCGCATCCGAGACGTTCAAGCA